>CAYZQX010000039.1:0-17689 GCA_964480615.1 uncultured Chitinophagales bacterium
TCCTTATAAACGGGGCCAGTTTCAATATGGATATAATAAATTACACAATACCATAGCCTACAAACCTCAATATGATATTGCATATGGTATCAATGAAATTAAAGCAGCATTAGATAATAATTTGATTAAAGATACCATCGCCACCCGAACAGTTCAATATTATAAGTATCTATTAGATGCTCATAAACTCATCGATCGTCTTAAATTAAATAATCGATTGCTGGAATGAAAGTAGAGTTTTATAAACACAATATCGAGCCAGCTGACAAAGCTGAAGTGATGAATGTATTGGATTCATTATTTCTCACTACTGGCGCACAAGTAGGACAGTTTGAAAAGAAATTTGCGGCATATCTTAATGCTCGATATGCTGTAGGTCTAACAAGTTGTACCGAAGCACTTTTTTTATGTCTCAAATATTTAGATGTTCAGGAAGGCGATGAAGTAATCATCCCTGCTATGACTTTTTTGGCTACTGCTAATGTTATAGAATACTGTGGTGCAACACCAGTATTAGTTGATGTTGATAGTGATACTGGGCTCATAAATTTACAAGCAGTAAAAAATAGTATAACGGATCGCACTAAGTGTGTAATTCCTGTCCATCTTTATGGGCAAATGGTGGATATGATGGCCCTGCATGAACTCGCGACACTTGGCAATATAGAGGTCATAGAGGATGCCTGCCATGCCATAGAAGCCATAGATAATGAAATGCAATGTGGACAATTGTCATTAGGGGCTTGCTTTAGTTTTTATGCCACAAAAAATTTAACATGTGGGGAAGGGGGTGCCATAACTACCAATGATGAAAAATTTTACAACTGGCTACATAAAGCGCGGTTGCATGGTATGAGCAAAGGAGCTGCTGATCGCTATGTGTCCAAGTTTGCACACTATGATTTAGAAATGCTGGGGTATAAATGCAATATGAATAATATACAGGCCGCAATGCTCATCAATCAGCTAGATCGCATTGATGGATATTGGGATATTAAGCATGCAATAGCCGCGCAATACAATGATGGCTTTAAGGCCAGTACAAAAATTAATACCCTATTCATTAAGCCTAATACCAAACACGCACATCACTTATACACCATACTCGTACACCCTAATCACAGAGATGAATTAATCATTGGGTTGCAAGATGCTGGTATAGGTTGTGCGGTCAATTATCGAGCGCTGCCTCAACTGAGTTATTACAAGAATAAATACAAGTATCAACTCAATCAGTTTCCCAATGCTGAGCGCATAGGAGCGAGCACCATCACACTGCCATTCTATGCTAAATTAACACAAGAGGAAATCAATTATGTGATTGACCAAGTATTGAAAATTTCAAAAAATTTTGCCGATGTATAGCGTTGTAGAAGTCAATAATGAAAATGAGGTGAACAAGTTTTTATCCATCGTGAATAAAATTTATGCGAGTGATCCAATGTATATTAGACCAATGGATAAAGATATTATTAAGGTCTTTAACCCAGCAGCCAATAAGTTTTTTTCTAATGGAAAAGCAATCCGGTGGAATCTCTATGATGGTGATACACATATCGGTCGAGTAGCTGCCTTCTACAGTGAGAGTTACGCTTTTGGTGGCGGTTATAGGGTAGGGGGTATGGGATTTTTTGAATGTATTGAAAACAAGGAGGCTGCTTATCAGCTTTTTGATCTTTGTATCGAATGGTTGGCCAATCATAATATTCAAATAATGGAAGGTCCAGTAAATTTTGGTGAGCGCAATTCCTTTTGGGGATTGCTCATAAGCACCGATCGCCAACCCAATTATATGATGAATCACAATCCTAATTACTACATTGATTTTTTTGAATCCTATGGCTTTCAGTTGTACTTTAAGCAATACTCTTATTACCTCAATTACCACGAGGCAAAAACAGGTAAGTATTATGAAAAATCAGCAGAAGTAAGAAAAAATCCTGATTTTAGTTTTGCTTACCTCGATACTAAAAAATTAGAGAAATTTGCCGAAGATTTTCGAACTATATACAATAGGGCTTGGGCTAATAAACATACTGGATTCAAAGAAATGAGCAAGGAACATTGTTATAAACTCCTTAAAAGTTTTATGCCAATCATCGTTAATTACATGCTCATCTTTGTGTATTATAAAAATGAGCCAATTGGTATGTTTTTCGCCATTCCTGAACTCAATGAATATTTCAAAGGATTTAATGGTAAGTTGCATTGGTTTAACAAACTGCGATTTTTGAAACGCAAATTATTAAAACAAAACAATAAATTTTTTGGAGTTGTGTTTGGTGTTGTGCCAGAGTTTCAAGGTAAGGGAGTGGAAGGCTCTTTGGTTAGCTATGGCAATGAATTGTTGAAAGGAAAAGGTTGGGAGGAATTTGAAATGGGCTGGCTCGGAGACTTTAGTCCTAAGATGTTGCATTTAGCAGATAGCATAGGTGCTAAGGTTTCTAAAGTACATCATACCTATCGCATCATGATCGACAAATCAATACCTTTTCAAAGACTAAAAGCCCTTGATTAATCTATAATACGATTAAATAGTTAAGTGATCCTGACCTCAAACAGCTTGTGCTGCATCTTATCTTGTAAATATGTAATAAACCACGTAGAACCAGCTACATATTGCGTGAAATATGGCCCATAGCACTGATTTATTTCTCGTCCAAGATGCCACTATGGCGATCACTGATCCTATACCTATGCCGCCACCAGTTACTTTATTGAGATGAAGACCGCTTGATTGCGCAACTAATGGACAACTTATAATAAATGCTGCTATTAGAAGCGTTAGGATACTCAATGAAAATTTATGTTTCATATTTTGGATGATTTATTAAATGCAAATCTACAATAATTTAATAAATCTAAAGAATAACCTCCGCACTTATTATCAATACCTTACAGGAAATTGTATTCATAATGCAAAAAGAAACTTGAAAGAAAAGAATATACAAGAAAATATGCCAGCAATGTATATTAGTCGTCGAAAGCCAAGATAAAAATTTGATTATATCAATTTCAACCTCAACTGACCCAAGAAAATAAATGAAATAATTTTTTATAATTGCGGCGTATTGCCTAATCGGAGTAAATCCTATAAAAAGAAAATGGGCAGGAACCTGCATCGCACCGCTCAACTATCTACCCTTGCTTCCTTCCGAACCTGGGGGATTCAACAGGAGCTGGTCGCACAAGCCCTACCCGAGCGCAAAAGTATAAATAATTTGGATATTGCAAATGTTTTTTTACAAAAAATAAAATATTTTTTGCCCACCGCCTCACAAATACCAAAAAATAAATTAAAAATATTTCTTGCAAATTAAAGAAACTAATTATCTTTGCGGCCTTATACCAATAATAGTAGGCCCGGGTGGCGGAATTGGTAGACGCGCTGGACTCAAAATCCAGTGATAGCAATATCGTGGGGGTTCGATTCCCTTCCCGGGCACTCAAAGCCTTAAAGCCGCAGGATACTAAAATCTGCGGCTTTTTTCATGATTATAATTGATGGCTGATACTTTTTATGGGCAATTTTTTTTATTCGTAGTTTAAGGAATACTTCCTCACGGATTAACTTTAATCATTTTTTTTCGTAATGGATTTTATACGACTTCAATAATTCTATATTTTTATTAATTTTTTAATTCATAGGTGTAATGAATCCACTAAAAAAAATTATAGTATCCGATTATGACTCGCAGTGGCCTATCTTATTTGCGCAGGTGGAAAAAATATTTTGTTTGCTATTTGAATCCATCGAATATCACTATACCATTGAGCACGTAGGTTCTACATCCGTTCCTGGCTTGGCGGCTAAGCCAGTGTTGGACATCGACATTATTATACAGCATAGAGATCATTTACCTATTTTTATAAGCCAGCTAGCTACTCTTGGTTATAGGCATGTAGGTGACTTAGGCATACAGGACAGAGAAGCCATGAAGTTAAGTGATGCAATAGTCCCTAGCAAGGAAAATCAACTGAATAATGAATTGCTAAAAAAAACGCCACATAATTTATATATTTGCCTTGAGAGTGCAGGGAGCTTGCACAATCATCTTGTATTGCGAAACCATCTGCGCAACAATTCCAAAGATCGCGATCAGTACAGTGCATTAAAAAAACAATTGGCAACCGAATTTCCAAATGATATAGATCAGTATATAGCAGGTAAGACCGAATTTATTTTATCTATTTTACAGCAATATAATTTTGATACACACACTCTTCAAGCGATTGAGCGGGCTAATACATCACCAGTGAAACCATAGTAGGACATTGCAATATTACATTATATGGCGTATGCAATTAATATTGTTTAAAGTATTTAGTATGCTGCTATTCATAGTATGATAGGTTTCAAGTAGATAATTATAAGGATAAATATTTTTTTTTAGGGCGAGTCCTAAAGGCCGGGCTATTCGTTTGTACTCCTCGCTCCAAAGTCGCTGTGGGGTACCACTACTATCCCTCTCGCATTTGCGACATTCAATGTTAATTAACAGTGGTCTTACAACTGCAATATTATTTACATAATCGAGTGCTGAATAATAAGGTGTATTATGTCGATGCTTCATTGGTGCGAAAACTTGTGCTAGATATCTGATAGGTTAAGCTTAATAATCTAATCCTATCAGATGTCTAAGTATTATAATATAATCTTAAATCTAGTAAAATTTAAGGACCACTATATTATCATCTAGTTCTTAGTATTGTAATGATTAAAATATCCTCAATATTTGTGAAAGAGAGTCTATTTTTCAATAATTAGAAATTCTAGTAAATAAATATTTTTTTAGGTTATGTTAGTTACAATACTCGACCGACTTTTTTAGCTCTATTAGTAGTTGAATAAGAAAAAAAACTAAGTGGTGAATGAATAGGTAAAAATGATAATATTTAGCTTCACTTCACCATGAAGATTTTTTTGATATTAATTATTAATAGAATGTAATAAATTCTCTAGCTCATTCAGCTTATTCTTATCTTTGTTATAAGAATTACGAGCAAAACTAGACCATTTGTAGCTTAAGAAACAAAACATTAGCTGAATTAGAGGTACGTATATATTTCCAAGGTTAAAAGCATTTTTTGATGATTGGAAAATAGAATGAAATATAACTATTAGAGATACTAAGCAACTAATTATACATATCACAAAAAAAGATGCTGCAATCGAAAAATGTATCCCAGAAAGTATTTTTGTAATACTGTAGCTCATAATTTGCTTTTTTAAAATATTTTTCTGATTATCTTGTAATTTTTTTTCTTCTTTTTTAACGTAATGGTTATACAGGAAATTATCTACATCCCATGGTGTGCGGATTTCGCCAGCATCATATTTGCCTTCATTTACAAACAGAATATATTTTTCATCTATTGTGTTTTCTATTTTTAGAGCAAGAACATTTTCGTCAAAGAAACCCTGTTTTGTTATGAAATGTTCCTCTTGAATAGAGAGTAGCAGCCTATCGCCAGGCAAAAACTCCCACCTTCCAAAAGTAGCTGTACCATTTTTGCTAATTATTAATCTATCTGGATTTTGAAAAAAAAAAATATTTTTGCTACCATCTATGTCAATATTTACCCAAGATTGGTTAGCTAGCAGGCTAATTTTATCCAATTTTCTAGATAATCCTACAAGATTTGATATAACCGCGGAGAGAAATGCTTTCATTTAGGGAGGTTTATAATTATACAACAAAAATAGGCAACTTTTTATTTAATTTAATGACTATTGTGCACCATATCAATTGTTATCTATACATTTCTTTCAATTATTTATTTATTATTCAATATTTAGGAGTTTGATCCGGTATGCAAATCTTCATAAATAATCATTAATTTTTTTTGACAATTCCCTTAACAAAGTACTCAATTCTATGTTAGTCATAAAAGCAAACTAAAGGAAATTTTTCTTTTTGAGGCTATAATAATTGTCTTTAATATTGATTTATATAAAGTTTGTGACAAACTTATTATATGTTAAATTATATTCTAAAAAGCTTAAGTGTTTATCCATAAAAATAGGAAACACCCTAATGGTCGAATTTGTATAAAAATGATTGAATAGTTTTGGAAAATTTAATTTTATTGATTTTTTATTTTTTGGCTACATCGTTACACAACTAAATAAATAAAATTATTTAGTGTTTAAATTTTGTAATAAATTAATCGCGATAGGGATAGGAAAGGTTTGTATTGAGGTGGCTAGCTTTCAGCTATACCAATTTCAAGCTGTAGAAAGCCCGCCACCTCAGCACCGAAGCGTCAGTGTAGCCCTGACCAATCAAGCGTAAGCGAAGATTTTTGCTGCCTTTAGAAAATATTATTATGTTCGCAAGTAACCCGGGCTGGAGGCATCGCCCATAAGAAATATGAAAGGCTGATTTTTTTTTGCTAATAACTGCTAACCGATGATTTAGAAAATACAGACTTATTTGTACCTTTCGCGCTATAATATTAGAATTCGTAAAATAGGTATGCTAATTGTGTGTACTGGGATTATGATAAGTGATGATCCACGGCGGTTTCACTTGAATGGTTAAGTGGGCAGATAATGTATAAAAATAGGACTTTCCATTTTGGAAATTGAATCATATATGTTAAATTGCGGCCTAATTTTTTTACTGGGCAAAAAATTGATAAGATTTTAGCATACTCATTGTAATAAAATAGGGAAAATAATCAAGAAAATAAACAAACCATATAAGCGAATATGTATTTTACTTTAGGCGTAGAAGAAGAATATCAGATCTTAGATGCACAAACCCTTGAGTTGGCATCACATGACCAGCGTATAGTAGAGGTTGCTGAGGGTGTCGTTCCCGGGCAGGTAAAGGCGGAAATGCATCAGGCCGTGGTCGAAGTAGGAACGACGGTTTGTAATGATGTAAAAGAAGTGGCTGTACAAATAAAACATTTGCGCAGTACGATTTCACAAATTGCAAAACAGTTGGGTTTTAAGATTGGTGCTGCGGGCACCCATCCTACATCAGAGTGGGCTAAGCAGCTCATCACACCTAATACGCGTTATCTGGAGATCGTCGATGAACTCCAGGATGCAGCGAGATCTAATTTAATTTTTGGATTGCATGTACACGTCGGCATACCTGATCGAAATATGGCCTTGCACATAGCGAATAGCATTCGTTATTTTTTGCCACACATCTATGCTATAAGTACGAATTCTCCTTTTTGGGAGGGGCGTAATACAGGTTTTAAATCTTTTAGGAGTAAGGTATTTGATAAGTTTCCACGTACAGGAATCCCCGATTATTTTGAAAGTGTTCCTGAGTATGATCGCTATGTAAATTTATTGATCAAGACCCAGAGTATTGACAATGCGCGCAAGATATGGTGGGATGTGCGTGTACACTCTATCTATCCTACCATAGAGATAAGGATATGTGACATACCATTGACTTGTGATGAGACTGTAGCATTGACTGCATTAATACAAGCCATCGCTGTAAAACTATTTAAGTTGCGTGAAGCTAATTTGAATTTTATTATGTATCGCCGTGCCTTATTAATGGAAAATAAATGGAGGGCTGGTCGTTATGGTATAGAAGGAAAGATGATAGACTTTGGTAAGGAAATAGAAACGGATACCAAAGGGTTGATAAAAGAACTACTTGACTTTGTGGATGATGTAGTGGATGAATTAGATTCAAGAGATGCCATTAATTATATATATAAAATCTTAGAGATGGGCACTGGCGCGGATAGGCAGCTAAAAGTCTATCACGAAACGGGTGACTTGCGCAAGGTTACAGAGTTTATAGTAGAAGAAACGATTAAGGGATTATAATAGTATCGAATAATATTAGATCAGTATGTTGGGGAATAAATTTAGATTGGCGTTATTAGATATGAACGAGGGTAGGGCGAATCAAAGTATTCGATGTCTTCGTGAAATTTTTGCTTCTTACGCAGCAGAAATAACTTATGATGAGTATGATGTACGTGTGACCAATGAGGTGCCTGACACTTCCTATGACATATACATATGCAGTGGCGGTCCAGGCAATCCACTTGAAGGTAATGGTATATGGGACAAGCGATTCTTCGAGCTTATCGATGCATTGTGGGAACACAATCAGACGAGTAATCATAAAAAATACATCTTTTTGATATGCCATTCATTTCAAATGGTGTGTGCACATTTTAAGCTCGGTGAGGTATGTAAGCGCAAAAGCACTAGCTTTGGGGTATATCCCGTACATAAAACCAAGATTGCTAAATATGACTCCTTGTTTGATGGGTTAGATGAACCATTTTATGTAGTTGATAGCAGAGATTATCAGCTCATACAGCCTAATCTGCATGTATTCGATGACCGTAATGCTTCCATCTTATGCCTTGAAAAAATACGTACACACGTAGAACTAGAGCGGGCGATAATGGCTGTGCGTTTCTCTCCGGAGATGGTGGGTACACAGTTCCATCCAGAGGCAGATCCGGATGGTATGCTCTTGTATTTTGAGCAAGAAGAAGTGAGGGAAAAAATCATTAAGAATTTCGGTGAAGAGAAGTTTAATAGTATGACTACCCACCTATATGATCCTGAGAAAATCGCCAAGACACATTTTACGATCCTACCAACATTTTTAGACAACGCGCTATCGCAATTAATGAAACGTAAAACCGAATTGCAACTGGTATGAACCCTATCCTCCGAGCCAAGTATATAGCCGAATTTACATCGGATAAGTATCAAGATTTTTTGTCATTTCTCAATCAATATTCGCCTACAGGTAAGGTGGGTTTTAGAGTGGCAGAATCACCTGTATTCATCCCTGATGCATTAAAGCAAAAACTGCTTATAGCTTGTGAGGAGATCATAGATTTTATAGTTGATCCGAACTTAAAAAATCTTACAGCACCTGCATTAAGACCACCACAAACGATCGTGCCTGGTGAAGATGAACATACCACATTTATGCAAATAGATTTTGGTATTACGAAGAATGAATCAGGTGAGTTAGAGCCTCGGCTTATTGAGATTCAAGGATTTCCTACGCTCTATTGTTTTCAAGCCTTGTTGTTAGAAGGATATAAAAAATGTTTTAATATTCCCAGTACATATACGAGTTTATTGAATGGTTATACGCCTGAATCTTATACAGAATTATTGCGCGAAACTATCGTAGGAGATACGGATCCTGCACAGGTCGTATTGCTAGAGATAGAGCCTGAGATACAACCTACCAATATTGATTTTTACGTCACTGAAAAGCTATTGGGCATTAAAGTTTTATGCCTTACTAAGCTATTGAAGCGCGGCACACAATTGTATTATATTGCTGAGGATGGTCGTGAAATAGCAATAAAGAAAATTTATAATCGTGTAATATTCGATGAACTAAATAATCGTCCTGATATATTAGAACGCAGTCAATACAAGTTTACTGATGTGGTAGATGTGGAATGGATAGGTCATCCTGCATGGTTCTCGCGTATTAGTAAGTTTGTATTGCCATATATAAAGAGTAAATACAATCCTGAAAGCTACTTTCTCCACGAGTTGAACAGTTATCCCAATGATCTTGAGAATTATGTGCTAAAACCTATATTTTCATTTGCTGGCACAGGGGTTAATTTGTATCCCGATGTTGCCACTTTAGATGCCATACACGATAAGGACAATTATATATTGCAAAGAAAGGTCAATTATTGTGCTGCTGTGGAAACACCTAATGTGCCCGCTAAATGTGAGATAAGAATGCTTACTTTATGGCCGAAAAATGCACCAAGACCTATTGTAGTTAATAACCTTATACGATTGAGCAAAGGTGAAATGATAGGCGTAAAGTTCAATAAGGATAAAGACTGGGTTGGTGGCACAGTAGGATTTTTTGAATCCTAGTGCTAATAATCTTAAGTTGCATAAGACTTGTTCATTTTGAATATTAAATACAAGATTCGCAACTAATATTAGATGAAATACATTAGGTCAGCCACCAATCAAATATGGTCGCACTTGCTCCTAATTTCTTTACACGTACGATGCTCATTGCCGCCTAATAATTTTTAGGGTAGTACCAAGTGTATTATTCTCATTATACTATGTTGGTGAATTGGTAAGTAAAAAATTATTACTAGGGTAGTAAAGACTTTCGATCATAAATTTCATTAAATTGTTTTATAATCTGAGCAATTAGAATTTGTAATCTTATTTTTGCGGTTCTTATGATGGCTCAAAAAATTCGATTTATCGTTAATCCAGGTTCGGGAATTATGCCGAAATTTAACTTGGAGACGAATGTAAAGGAACTTTTCAAATCCCCTGCTTTTGAATTGGAGTATATGCTATCAGAATATCCAGGTCATCCAGCTATACTTGCTAAGGATGCAGTGGAAAAGGGATATGATATCGTAGTAGCTGCGGGAGGAGATGGCACTGTAAGTGAGATCGCAAGCGTGTTGGCAGGTACCAATGTAAAAATGGGCATTGTGCCCGGCGGATCAGGGAATGGAATAGCCACTAAATTGGGTATTCCGCGTTCTCAGCTTACCGCACTGAATATCATCCTGAAACAGCAAATAAAAAAAATAGATGCACCCCAGGTCAATGGGAAACATTTTTTTAGTCAGTGTGCCCAGGGCTATGAAGCATTGGTTTCTCAACGATTTGCAGGCGCACAAATTCGTGGATTTCTAAGGTATGCCGGTGTAATTGCACAACATTATTTTCAGTACAAAGATAGATCCTATAAAATATCCATCAATGGTAAAGTCATAGAAGAAAAAATGTTTTTTTGGGAGGTTACTAATTCTGGTTCACTCGGTTATGGCATTAAGACGGTTCCTAATGCTTCAATGTTTGATGGCCAGTTGGAGTTGGTGGTTGTAAAATCATTTCCTAAATATTGGGTCTTTGTGATGGCCTTATTATTAGTAATCAACAAGACCCATTGGAGTAAGTATATATCCATCTATCCTTGCACTCAGTTATCAGTGGAATGTGAAGAAGAACACATAGTACAAATCGATGGTGATCCACTTGCTGAATATAAATATTGTGAGATTGCTATAGGTCCTAAAAAATTGTCGATATTTGTGCCTTAATGGTTATTAAATAGCCATTGAAATTAGTTGTTTGGGTAAAATTATTGGGCAGTTTATAGGATTGCTTCTACTAGTTTATTGTTTGTATTTTTATTATTAAATACCACAGCAAAATGAGTAATAAAAACAAAAGAACGGGTATCATATATAGTACCGATCCCGATTTTGAATATAGCCATTTGGAATCCTCAGAATCGGATACCTTGGCTCCTGAAAAACAGTTGCTTAGAATCGAATTAGATAAAAAGCAAAGAGCTGGTAAAAAGGTTACACTTATAACTGGATTTATAGGTAAGTCAGATGATTTAGATGCCCTTGCAAAATTATTAAAGACAAGTTGTGGTGTAGGTGGTTCATCGAAGGATGGAGAAATTGTAGTACAAGGCGATCACCGCCAGAAGATCAATGAATTGCTGCTGAAAAAAGGTTATAAAACAAAGCTAATAATGGGCTAGTGTTATAGGGTGGTATATTCAACTTGTTTTCCATTTTAGGATTTTTTTCAATCACAAAAGTGATAATAGATTTTAGACACTGGAATCTGGACTTAGTACTGTTGATGTAACTTGACTTAGTGAAGTTGTGGCAACCAACATCAGTGTCGTAAATCCAAAATCGTAAATTGTAAATCGTTAAAAAGCGATAGGGATAGGAAGGGTTTGTGCTGGGATGGCAGGTTCATATTGTTATTAGCTATCTAAATGTCTTATAACCTGCCATCCCAGTACCGGAGCGTCAGCGCAGCCCTGTATAGCCCGGGCCGAAGGCATCGCCATCATTTCGATAAATTAGAAAGAACTTATATCTTAATTAATTAAAATTCAATAACAAAACTTATATTTTTGAATCAAGGTAGAAGCCTTATTTCACCACAGTCTTTTCAGTTTTATACATTCGATAGGCTAATACCAATAAGGAAAGTGGCAATGAAATCTTTAATAAATTAGTTACCTCTTGATTAATAGTATATGCAGCTAATAAGGAGATAATAGCAAGTGTAGCAGCTATACATACAATGATAATTAATATTTTTTTTTGCTTGTTCATCAATGAAATTGCCCTTACAAGCTGCGCACCAGTTCCTTTACTATAAAGCTTATTTTAGATGCTTTAGCAGCAGCAATCAGCTGTACTTCTTCGTGTGATACTTCGATAATTTTTCCTTCAACTCCTAGGTCAGTGATGATGCTAATCCCAAAGACTTTCATTCCTCCATGGCGGGCAACAATGGCTTCTGGTATGGTACTCATACCCACAGTGTCGGCACCTATAGATCTAAAATATTTATACTCAGCAGGTGTTTCAAAACAAGGGCCAGTAACAGCAGCATATACACCTTTGGCAATTCTTATATCATTCTTCTTAGCAATTTCCTCCGCTTTCTTAATCATCTTTTTATCATATACCTCGCTCATATCGAGGAATCGAGGGCCTAATGATTTGTGATTTTGGCCTATTAATGGATTCGTAGGAAATAGATTGATATGGTCAGTAATCAACATGATTTCACCGATCTCAAATTTTGGGTTCACGCCACCACTTGCATTGGACACACATAAAGTATGGATACCCATTGCCTTCATAACTCTTACAGGAAATGTGAGCTCTTGCATGCTGTATCCTTCATAAAAATGAAAGCGACCTTGCATAGCCATAACTGCTTTTCCACCGAGATAGCCAATCATCAACTTGCCACTATGTCCTTCAACTGTGCTTACCGGGAAGTTAGGAATATCTTGATAGGGGATTGTATATTTTACTTCAATATCATTTACTAATCCGCCTAAGCCAGTTCCTAAGATGATACCTATTTCAGGATTAAAGTTAGCCGTTCTATCGTTCAAAAAATTGGCAGTGAATTGAATTTTATCAAGCATCATTCTGATTTTTTAATTTAGAAATACCATTGCTATTTTAATTTTGCAATAGCGGGCAAAAATAGTAAAAAATATTTTCTTTCTGCAATAAATTATTGTATTTTTGTGCCTTTGCCAATTTTGTCATTTATATAATAGGGCTAATTGAGGGTTTTTGTTTTTCAGTTATATCCTGACAATATGCTGATAGATCGGCAGATGATTTGAAAGTATTTTATTAATCATTCATTGAATATCGATTGAATTCAAATAATAAATTTTATGGCAAGGATTCCAGAGTCAGAATTAATTATTAATCAAAGAGGTGCCATCTATCATTTAGATGTAAGACCTGATGAGTTAGCACCTACTGTAATATTAGTTGGTGACCCTGAGCGAGTAGCCAAAGTTAGTAAGCATTTTGATCGCATAGAGCATAAGTTGTCTCATCGTGAATTCAACACGCATACTGGTTATATAGGCGATAAGCGTATATCGGTATTGAGTACAGGTATAGGCCCTGATAATATTGATATCGCAATCAATGAGTTGGATGCATTGGTCAATATTGATTTCGAAACCAGAGAGATTAAAGATCAAAAAACATCCTTGCATATAGTACGTTTTGGTACATCAGGCTCTATACAACCCGATATTCCAGTGGATGCTTTTGTAGCCTCTGAATATGGTCTGGGATTGGATAATGTATTGAACTATTATAAAATGGAAGAGCGCAGTATGGAACTGGAACTAGTCAATGCATTTATAGGGCAAATTGGTTTTGATACAAGGATAACAATACCCTATATTGTAAAAGGGGATCCGAAACTATTATCGCATTTTACCAAGGGTTATTATACAGGAATAACCATTACCAGTCCAGGATTCTACGGGCCACAAGGTCGAACCCTCCGTCTTAAGACAAGATATCCCGACTTAGTTGATAGATATTCGAAATTCAGATTTAATGATTTGCGTATTTCAAATTTTGAAATGGAAACTTCTGCTATCTATGGATTAGGCGGCCTTTTAGGACATCGCTGTTTAAGTCTCAATGCCATATTAGCTAATCGTGCCACTAAGGAATTTACAAAAGACGGCAATAAATTAGTTGAAAATCTTATTGAGAAATCATTGGGTATCTTGGCAAAAATTTAAAACACAAAGGGTCATTTTTTTTTAACAAACAAATGGATATTAATTAAATAATTAATGAGTTCTAAAATAACAATACCTGACTTCTCTGCCCCATCGAGGATTGATATGGTGGGTATCGAAGAGCGAGCAGCTAGATTTACAAAGCGCAGCATAAAGAATGAATCCAAACTCAATGGATTATTGTTAACCCTCAATATGATTGACCTTACTACCCTAGAGGGAAAGGATACTGAAGGAAAGGTCAAGCAGATGTGTTACAAGGCTCGCCACTTGCATAATAATTATCCTGGTTTGCCTACTGTTGCAGCTGTATGTGTATATCCATCCATGGTGGCCTTAGCTAAAAAAGAGGTCGCGGGATCAGGTGTTAAAGTAGCCTCTGTATCTACTGCATTCCCATCGGGACAAGCACCTTTAGAAGTGAAAATTGCCGATACTAAATTTGCTGTAGAAAGTGGTGCTGATGAAATTGATATGGTGATTAGCCGAGGAAAATTTTTGCAAGGTGAATACAATTTTGTATTCGATGAAATAGCAGCTATAAAAGAGGCTTGTGGTTCAGCACGATTAAAAGTTATCTTAGAAACAGGAGAATTAGTTACTTACGATAAAGTGCGCAAAGCAAGCGATATCGCAATGTATGCAGGTGCTGATTTTATTAAGACCTCAACAGGCAAAGTGTCACCAGCAGCGACTATGCCAGTGACGCTAGTAATGCTTGAAGCCATACGCGATTATTATTACAAAACGGGCATTATGATAGGGATGAAACCTGCCGGTGGCATTTCAAAGTCAAAACTTGCACTCCATTATCTAGTGATGCTCAATGAAGTACTTGGTGCTGAGTGGATGAATAATCAATGGTTTCGTTTTGGGGCCAGTAGCCTCGCCAATGATGTGTTGATGCAGTTAATGAAATTGAAGACAGGTGTATATCAGTCAGCTAATTACTTCTCAGTAGATTAATAATCAATTTTGTAAGGAATTAAAAATTTAATTTCATCCATCAAATAAAGTGTAAGAATTAATAATAATTAATTTAGTAATCAATTTAAAAAAAAGCTGTAATTCGTTAATCAAAAAAAATTATCGATCAATCAGTGTAAAATAAGCAAGATTAAAATGGCCAAGATTAAAGAAAAGGATAATACCTTGCGTTTAAATTTCGATAGCGCACGCAATCTATCACCTGCACTTGAGAGCAGGAGTATCGCGAAGATAGAAAAGCAATATGACCTATTTATAAATGGCAAGTGGGAAAAGCCCAGTAGTAAAAAATATTTTGCTACCATTAATCCTGCTGATGAGGAAAAGCTGTCAGAAGTAGCTGATGCGAATGCGGCTGATGTGGACAAGGCAGTCAAAGCCGCTTCGGTGGCTTATGAAAAATATTGGAAAAAAGTACAGCCTAAAGAGCGTGCAAAATATATATTCCGTATTGCTAGGATGATACAAGAACGCGCTAGAGAGCTCGCTGTAATTGAAACCTTAGATGGTGGCAAACCTATACGAGAGAGCAGAGATTTTGACGTTCCTACGGCTGCTAATCATTTCTTTTATTATGCGGGATGGGCTGATAAACTCGATTATGCCTTTCCTAATCGCCGTACGACCCCAGTAGGCGTGGCAGGGCAAATTATACCTTGGAATTTTCCATTGTTGATGGCTGCTTGGAAAATTGCCCCAGCACTATGCACTGGCAATACCGTAGTCTTAAAACCTGCTGAGACCACACCACTTACTGCACTGAAACTTGCGGAGATTATACAAGAGGCCGATCTGCCACCAGGTGTGGTGAATATTATCACAGGGGCTGGAGCTACAGGTGCAGCTATAGTCAATCATCCCTTAGTCAATAAAGTAGCATTTACTGGATCAACCGATGTAGGTAAGCTCATACACAAAGCCATAGCTGGAACCAATAAAAAAGCTACACTAGAATTAGGTGGCAAAGCAGCAAATATTATTTTTGAGGATGCACCAATCGATCAAGCAGTAGAAGGGGTAATCAATGGCATCTTTTTTAATCAAGGACATGTATGCTGTGCAGGTTCAAGATTATATGTACAAGAGTCCATATACAATGAGGTAGTGCGCAAACTGAAAGATAGGCTTGAGACCTTAATACTAGGTAATCCATTAGACAAAAATACAGATATAGGCGCCATTAATTCCAAAGCACAATTAGATGTAGTCAATAGCTATATAGAGATTGGAATTAAAGAAGGAGCGGATATGCATCAGAGTAGTTGTGCAATGCCAAAGAAAGGATTTTATTGCCGTCCTACATTGTTTACTAATGTGGCTCAATCTAATCGCATTGCTCAAGAGGAAATATTTGGCCCAGTACTCGCAATCCAAAGTTTTAGAACGGATGATGAAGTGATTGAAAAAGCGAACAATACACCTTATGGATTGTCCGCTGGTGTATGGACTGATAAGGGCTCTAAAATTTTCAACCTCACCACTAAATTGAGAGCAGGTGTGGTATGGGCTAATACCTTTAATAAGTTTGATCCCAGTTCGCCATTTGGTGGATATAAGGAAAGCGGTTATGGACGTGAAGGCGGATTACATGGTTTATTGCCTTATATACATCTAACCTACTAATCCAAAACAGTTCTAATTAACAAAATATTAGTCGTAAATCTAATCATCATTTCCTATGGCCAAAATTGTAAATAATAATCAAATAGATAATCGGTTGGAAGTTCTTAAGACCTACAAGATATATATCGGCGGTGCATTTCCACGCACCGAATCAGGACGTTATTATATAGCGACCAATGCTAAAAAAGAAAAGCACGCTAATGTATGTCTTTCATCAAGAAAAGACTTTAGAGATGCTGTAAGTTCTGCACGTGGTGCATTCAATGGATGGAGTGCTAAGAGCGCATTCAATCGCAGTCAAATATTATACCGAATCGCTGAGATGCTAGAAGGACGCAAAGCACAATTTATCGAAGAATTACAAAAACAGGGAAGTACTAAGATACAAGCAGATAAAGAAGTAATTGCTGCTATTGATCGTCTCATCTATTATGCTGGATGGTGTGATAAGTTTCAACAGCTATATAGCAGTGTCAATCCAGTAGCTTCTTCGCATTTTAATTTCTCCAGCCCTGAACCTACAGGTGTAGTATCAGTGATCGCTCCACAAGGGGATTCATTGCTTGGCTTGGTATCCATTATAGCACCAATAATCGCAGGTGGCAATGCTTGTGTGGTGCTCGCTTCGCAGGAAAAACCATTGTGTGCAGTTACATTTGCTGAGGTGCTGAATAGCTCCGATTTGCCTGGTGGTGTTGTAAATATTCTTACTGGAAGTGTGGATGAATTAGTACCATTTTTTGCCGATCATTTTGACGTAAATGCAGTAGCTTATTGCAATGATAACCCTTCGCTTATTACTATGATCAAGGAGAAATCAACACTCAATCTAAAACGTGTGCTGGTATATGATGACATCGTATGGAGCAGCGAACAAGCGCAGTCACCTTACTTTATTATGGATTATCAAGAGATAAAAACAACTTGGCATCCTATCGAAAATATAGGTGGTGCTAAATCGGGTTATTAATTTTTTATTGCATTGAAACTATACT
>CAYZQX010000040.1:0-17463 GCA_964480615.1 uncultured Chitinophagales bacterium
TTGTAGATGAAACCAAGCGTAGGCGAAGGTTCTTGCTACCTTTAAAAATCAAATAGTAGCAAGCAATCAAACTACAGTTACGATATAGTGAAGCAAAGCGGAACTATAAAAAGATGCGGTGCAGATTCTGGCTCGCCAAAAGCAATCAATAAGCCAGAAATAGCCCAGGCCGCAGGCATTGCCAAAATCACATACTTATGAGTTATTTAGCAAACCCTAATTATAAAAAACTATTTAACGAATAAAAGCAAGTCTCAACCGCAGCAACCGCAGTTATAAATGAAATAAATTCATTGTGGTGTGAATACTATTTTAGGTATTTTTTTAATTCTTCGATGAGTAGATCCGCCTCAGATGGTCTTTTCGCATTCGTGTTTACAAAGACACCATCCTTGTCCATGATCATATAGCGTGGAATACTATTAAGATTAAAATGCTTACACACTTGCGATTTCCAACCACCAGGGGACAATACATTGACTCCATGTACTTCATTGGACTCTATGCCTTTTTTCCAGTTGGTTTCATTGTCATCAATGGAAATGTATAAAAATACCATTTGATCTAAATATTTTTGACCTAATTTTTCCTTAAGAGCTGGTACTGCTTTCATTTGTCCACGACAGGGTCCACACCAACTAGCCCAGAAATCAACATATACAAGTTTTCCCTTAAAGTCAGATAGATAAACTTTATTGCCTTTTTCATCTGTTAATTCAAAAGGTTGAGAGGCTTCTTTTTTCTTGTCATTATTTTTCTTTTCTTGTTCAGCCTCTGCTATAGGGTCATAGGTTTTAATCACATCGCCACAATGTTTTTTTATTAGCTCTGAGTAGTATGCCTCCCCTTGCAGCGCCAATAGTTTTTGATAGCGTATGATTACTGGTGCGCTTATCTTATCGCAATTATTGTATAAGAAATTTGCAAGAAAATAATTATGTCCTTTTTTGGTGAGATCCTTACTACTCGATACATATTTCGCTTCACAGCTTGCGGTCATATTATCAAACTTAATAAACTTATTGTCTTCTAATGATTTATAATACACATATAAATCTAAAAATTCTCGGTGCTTGGGATTAAATAATTGATCGTCATTTTGAATATAACTATTGTCAATAGATTCAGTAATAATACGCGGTAATGGTGTGATATTTTTAGCTGTATTGGTCTTGGCTTTTTCAACTGAGAAGGAGAGCAACTTATTGATGTAATCGTACTTAATGTACCAATTTACAAAGGCTAAAAAATTTGTGGAGAATTCGTTTTTTTGGCTGTAAGAATTCAAAAACTCTAATTGTTTCTTTTTGCGATCGTAGAGATATATCTCAAGCTTATCCACACTACTTCCCTTGTATAATTCCGCTATCTCAGCCTCTGATTTTTCATCTTCAAATTTTATTCTATAATCCTGCCAAAAATTATTCTCTTCGCCCAACTCTTTTGAGTACAAAATTTTTGTTACACTAGCTGAATCGTTGGTTGGTATTTGCAAGTAGAGTTCGGCATCAGGTTCTAAGTATAGTTGATATGCTTTGCCAAAAAAGATAATTTCTGCCAAGTAGGGTTTTGAAATTGCTGGATTGATCGTGAATTTTGATTCATTTACTGGTGAATTGAGTTCTATCAAATCTTCTCCAAGGTAATAGCTATCATACCTCAGTTTTACCTGTAAATCTTCTGGTTTTTCAAATTGCCCTGAAATATTACACACTTGATTTCCCCAACCCAAGAAAGGAATCATTATCGCCACTAGGGCAAATACTATTGAAATTGTTTGTTTCATCGTCATTTTAACAACGACAAAATTAATTGTTTTTTTTATAGCCCTTTGCCAAAATTATAGGGGCTTGATCGCTTAATTTTATAATTTTTGTTAATTGGTAGGGTACAAATCTAGGTTCTGATACCTAAATAAAACAACCGCTCGTTTTTTCACGTCAATTATTAGTAGCTCAATTAGGATTTATTCAATAACCGAATAAAACTTTGACACTAATTGTTTTGAATATTATCTCTGTTGATAGATGATAATACTTAAATTAATATTATTGTACCTATCTTCGAATAAACTAGAGAAGTAGATTGTCTAACCAGTAGTTAAGTGTTTTGAAAGAATTATACAAGCTAAATGATATAGAGCTAATCGAGGGAATAAAACAGGGGCATAAGGCTTGGTTTTCTATCCTTGTGGATCGCCATCAATCAGCTATAGCTGGTATAATAATGGGCATGTTAGGCAGGATACCTGAAGCTGATGATGTAGGGCAAGAAGTTTTTATCCGTTTTTATAATGCAATCGATCAGTATAAAGGAGAATCTTCGCTCAAAACATACCTTGGTAGGATCGCCATTAATTTATCGCTCAATGAACTAGCAAGGCAAAAAAAACAAAATAGCAGGTATTCAGCTATCGAGGGTGCGCTGACCTTTGCGAGTAATGATAATATAAGTCAGCGGGAGGAATCTGCTGAGTGGGTTGAGAAAGGGTTAGCTCTGCTCGATACACCATTTAGACAGGTGCTGGTATTGAGGCTTATTGAAGGGTATAGTGTAAAAGAAACAGCTGAAATTATGGACATTCCTTTGGGAACAGTACTGAGTAGACAAAATTCCGCACAAAAAAAAATGAAAGAAATTTTATTAAAATTAGATGCAACCTATGGATCAAAACATACGAAATAAATTCTTGGAGCTCTTATCGAATGATGCTGCTGAACAAAGCCTATTGTCGAATGAGCTGAAAGGAGTAATGGGCTTGGGAAACCACGCATTTGGCGAGGGATTTCAGCAGCGCATTATGGATTCAATTATGCTCAATAAGGAAGTCCAAACTAGGAAAGCCTTGCAATATATTACTACAGCTTTTTTGCGTATTGCTGCTATTGCAATTCTTTTGCTAGGAATATGGGCAGTTAGCTATCGCAATGAAATTAAGCAGCTTGACTTCAATGCATTAATGGGTATCGGAGATACCGAAACCATTGTTTCAGCGCCTGAAGTGAATAAAATTTTTGGCATCTAATTATTAATTATGGATATTAAACTCAAATCCTATTTATTGTTGGTTGGTACACTTGTTATTGGGTTGGTCCTTGGTTTTTTGTTAACAACATTTATCGTACGTCATAGGGTAGAAGCTATCCGCGAGCATGGTCCTGACCCAGTTAACTTAGGAAGACTTATGCATCACCTAGACCTCAACGCCGACCAAAAGACAAAAATAAAACCGCTTCTTGAATCCATTAAGGAAAGAAGTCGAACATTGCGTGAGCAACATATTAATGAACAAATGGCCGTGAGAGATTCCATTATCGAAAGCATAATACCATTGCTCAACGAAACCCAAAAATTGGAATTAGATAAGATGCGAGACCAACTAAAGCAGCGAAATAAAAGGCATGATAGGTGAAAGGTGAACAATAAGATTGTACTTGCGCAAGTTATGATAATAAATAAATATTTGATAGCAAATATAATGGATCGTATGATTAGCAAAGTACTTGAAATTATTTACCTCATTAAATGAAATGGTTGGTTGATGCTATGTGGTCAAAAAGGTTATATAAGTGAAAATATATTTTTGATCATCCTCCTTTTGAAGGGGTATTTCCTGTAATATTTGATTGATGGTTTGGATGCGTTTTTTAAATCATATACAATCATTATGTACTTAGATTAGTAATGATAGTATTCTTAAATGCATTCATATTAATAGAAATAGCAAATATTAGAATGAATTTATATGAACACAAGTTGTTCGCTAATTTCAAAAAAATGTGGTATTAAAATTAATCGATAGTAAGGGTATTGAATAAATTATATTGTAATCAGTTCGACGGTCAATAGGAATTTGGAACGATCAATAATGTAAGGATGAATGGACAAGGATAGAATACTATGTACTAATTGTATATCCTTATTGATTTTATAATAATTGGTTGTTGGTGGAAGTATGATGCAATTTATTTTTGCCATTTAATCATTTTCACTAACCATTTTTTGAGTATGGGGAAATATGGTAAGGGCATATGCTATGTTTTATCTTATTTGTACTTAGGAATTAAACTTTATGAATTGAACATTGTCTGTGATAAATAATAAATATGGAAAAAATTTACGGTTTATTTTTTAACCAAAAAGAATTAGTATAATATGAAAAAGTTATTGATGGGTATATCCCTAATGATGATTACGGTTTTTGGATTGTTTGCCCAGCAAAAAGCGGGTAAAGGTCAAGGAGGAGAAAGACCAAATTTTGAGCTGATGGCCAAAGAACTCAATCTCAATTCTGAGCAATCTGCTAAGGTCAAGGAGATAATGAAAAATAGTTTTTCGAGTATCAAGGAGGCACGCAGTTCTGATGTTACAAGAGAAGAAAAAAAACAAAAAGTGATGGCGATCATTCAAAATCAGGATAACCAAATGCGTGCAGTATTGAACACTGAGCAATACAGCAAGTATCAAGGTATCAAGGAAGAGCGGATGAATGAAAGACACCAGGATAGAGCTGAAAATAGACCCAAACTCACGAAGGAGCAAAAGCAACTGCTAAAAGCTAAACGCATGAGTTTCGATAATCAACTCTCTCAAGATGAAAAAAGAACGCTTTCTACAATCAGATTAGAGCGCAATGCATTACAAGAGAAAATGAAGGGGATCAAGGATAATAAAGAAATGGATCAAGCTCAAAAGGATCAATATAAGTCGATGGCAAAAGAAAAGCACCGTGAATGGATGGACAAAACTCAAGTGATTGCTCGTAATCACAGAAGTGAATTAGATAAGATAGGACAAGATATACAGTCAGCTATAGGCGCTAAGGGTGATCGTATTAAAGTCAAGGATCATAAGAACCCTTCTATGCAAAAACCTACTAAAGAGAACAAGAAAACAGAGCTTGACAGACCAAGCCCTAAAGATCGTATGGAACACCGATTCCTACTGATGGATATCGCTCAAGATAATTAATAACATGAATCGCCTTTAGGGGCGATTTTTTTTTGAGTATTTTTATTCCTATTTTTGCAATAAAAAAATTTGTAATGGAAAATTCATCGATTCTAACCATAATAATTGTAGCATTGGTGCTATTTTATTTATTGCGAAACTCAGGGAAGGTATTTTTAAGGGGCGCATTGATTGTTTTAGCTCTTTCTATAGGTTATGTATTGTATCAGGGAAAATCCGTTGGCGCATTGTTGAGACCTACTGTTGATGCGGTATTCGATACAAAAACGATCTTTGAATTGCACGAGAAATATTGCAATAAAGATCGCTTCGATCGAGCTATATGCCAGTGTATTGTTACACCTGTATATGAAGAGCTTTACGATAGCCATTCTAAAAAAGAAGTAGAGGAGCTTAAGACCGATAAAGTAGCTCTTCGCCGCGCCACATTAAAGGCCGCAGAAAGATCAAGTGTGCGCATCAATACCTGTATGAAAGAAACAGGTGCCGACAAGGTAAAACTCATAGGCACTATGGATGAATGGGTGAGCGGAAGAGGCAAAGGAAGCTCTGAGGCAGAAGATGATTCAAATAAAAAGAATAAGTAAAAATTTAATTAATCAAAGGCTAAGTTTGATGTAAATAAAGCATTGGTAGCTCAAGAGGGATTGATTTGCGAAACTATTTTTAGCAATTAATTTAAAAGGTATTATTATCAAAGAAATAAATAAGAAAATGAGTATATGGAAAGGAGAGTGGACGATTGATGCACTCAATGAATTTGGCAAAGGTTGTATGATAGAAAATTGTGGGATCGCTATAACAGAAGTAGGCGATGATTATATCAAGGCGACCATGCCTGTTAGTGAAAAAACCAGACAAGCCTATGGCATCTTACACGGCGGTGCATCACTTGTTCTCGCTGAGACCATCGGTAGCTATGCCGCGATATTGTGTGTGGATCGCGAGAAAGAACAGTGTGTAGGTCTTGAAATCAATGGCAATCACCTAAGGCCTGTGCGTGAAGGTTTAGTAACTGCTACTGCAAGACCAGCACATATAGGGAGAAAGACTCAAGTGTGGGAAATAAAAATCCATAATGAAAACAATGATCTTGTATGTATTAGTAGAATTACGATGGCGGTGATCCCCAAAACACATTAACATTATTTCTCCTATATAGGGTTAATCAATATTCGCTTATTTTGTCACTAATCATCACTACGAATCGCCTTTGGTTATGTACCTTGGGACCTGATGATGCGGCTATGGTGCTCGCTTATTATAAGCGCAATAAAGACCATTTTAAGATTGCAATGCCCGCTTATAGCAAGGATTTTTTTACTGAAAGATTTCATCATTCTACCTTGTTACTTCAAGCCGAAGAGATGAGTCAAGATAAACTGTTTAAGTTCTGGCTTTTTCTTAAGGAAGATGGCGATCAAATTATTGGGGATGTATCAATTTCTAATATCATAAGAGGTCCATTGCAAGCAGCTTATCTTGGGTATAAATTAGATAATGAATTCGAGGGATTGGGTTATATGCAGGAAGGACTTACAGCCATCATCCATTTCGCATTTTCACATCTCAAACTGCATCGCCTGGAAGCCAATATCATACCTGATAATCATCGATCCATTAAACTTATTAAATCGCTGGGATTCAATAAGGATGGCCTCACTGAAAAATATTTAAAGATCAATGGTAAGTGGGCCGACCACTACCGATTTTCATTGATCAATCCAGCTCATAAATAATCTATTCATTAACCAAAAACATTATAATCAACACACTATAATGATGCCTATAATCTAAATAAAATGGGTGAATTTTTTTTCCGCTATCGTGGCGTATTGCCACTAGCTATTGTATTAGTAAGCATTGTGTTTTTTATCTTATACCCATCAGGTTATCGAAGTTTTGGGAATGAGTGGGTGAGAAGCATAATTTGTTTATCTTTATTTATTTTAGGAGCAGGTATTAGAGCTTATACAGTAGCTACCACACCAAAAAATACGTCTGGTCGAAATACAGAAACACAAATTGCTGAAACACTCAATACTACAGGCCTATATAGTCTAGTGCGCAATCCATTGTACTTAGGTAATTTCTTGATGTGGGTTTCATTATTATTTTATACTGGCAATTTTTATTTATTAATACTTGGTGTACTCTTCTTTGCAATGCTTTATCATATTATTATTACACACGAAGAATCTTTTTTGAAGGGTGAGTTTGGTCATCATTATATTCAATGGATGCAAGTGACACCGCGTTTTTTTCCACGAATAGGTAGTATGCAAACACAGTCCTTGCCATTTTCATATATCTCAATATTCCGACGTGAATACAGCGGCTGGATCGCTTGGAGTATCTGCTTGCTGTTGCTAGAATTAGCCTTTCGCAATTACTTACATCACAGCTTAAATAAGTGGATGGTATTATGCGCATTAATCATTCTTGCCATAGCATTAGTATGTCGCACACTAAAAAAAAATACCCAGCTTTTAAATGAACAAGGACGTTCCTAATCGACAATAATTTTTGTCACTTTGTAAGTTAATTTACCTAGTTTAATTCCTTTGTTGTAATCGCATTGTGGTGAGTATAAGCAATGGATTGATTGTACGATCTTTAGAGCTTGGTCAAGAAATAAAAATTATAGAATAATGGCGATGCCTAAAGGCCCGGGCTGCTCCAGGCTCCATTTCTTTCCGGTCTTGTCCGCCGTCTCCCTCATTCTGTTCTAACATAGAACGCTTTTTTATATTTGCTACTTCTTTTTCAATCACATTTGTATAGGGAGTCAGCGAACAAGACTAAACCATTCCGCATCCCTATCGCTATAACTAGACTCTAGACACTGGATAATGGACGCTGAACTTTAATAGGTTACAGCCACAAACATCATGATCGTAAATCGCTTGAACTAGACTCTAGACACTGGATAATGGACACTAGACTTAGAGCAGTTCCTGCAATAAAATTCAGCGTCATAAATCGCTATAACTAGACTCTAGACACTGGATAATGGACACTAGACTTAGTGCAGTTCCTGCAATAAAATTCAGTGTTATAAATCGCTTTAACTAGACTCTAGACATTAGATAATGGACACTGGACTTTATGTAGTTACTGCAACAAACATCATGATCGTAAATCAATTAATATACTTAGATCAGTTGCTTCAACTAAATTCAATGTCGGAAATCGCTTTAACAAGATATTGGACACTAGACTCTAGACACTAGACTTAATGCAGTTATTGCAACAAGCTTCAGTGTCGTAAATCGGTAATCTTTAATTGCGCTAGCTAATCGTAAATCTTGAATCGTTAAATGCGATAGGGATAGGAGGGGTTTGTACTGTGGTGGCGGGCTTTCAATAGCTTGGAATTAATAAAGCCAAAAGACCGCCACCACAGTACCGGAGCGTCAGCAAATCGAGCTTGCGAAGATTCTGATGGCCTTTAAAAAACTAATAAAATCAGAAAGCCCCGTCTAGCCCGGGCCGGAGGCATCGCCAAAATCGCATACTTATGAGTTATTTAGCAAGCCCTATTTACATGGTTTATTCCTGCTATTCTTGCTTCATTACATCATTGTCATTTTCAATATTTGGTAGCTATAACTGAATATACAAACAGGGGCTCTCTATTCTTATCAACAATTTTCAAATAGTTTTCTGCCGTCTTTTTGATAATTTCGATTTCTTGATTTATCTTTGCAAGGTCGGAGTCGTTTCGGACGTTGGGCCTCCTGGGTTATTGACATAGGGGCATCCGATATTTTTTTTTGGTAGTTTGTTACTACCTGTCTTCCATCCCATTTCGCTATTGCTGCTACGCTAGCTGTATCATTTATTTTTTTAGTAAACTCAATTCCTCTATAACCTTTACTACCAATATGTTTGGGTTATAATTGCGCAATTTCAAAGTAATATAGTATTAATAGCATTATTGATACTTCCTCACACGTATATAGATACTAAGCTGTTTTTGAAAAGACCTCTTGTCCACAATGCCTACCGAGCATTTTTCAATAGTCTAATTAATTGCTTTTGAATGTAAAACTGTATAGGCCAGTATAGGCTATCATTATCCTTCAAATTGAAGTGAGATACTTATAGTTCTCGATTTCAATTTTTCGATCACATCGGAATAATTTAAGCCAGGTGTTTTTACATGAATATTATTCAAGCCTTGATAAAACTTTATCTCAGGGGTAAACATAAAGTAAGGGAAATAAATCTCAAAGCCGAAGCCAAATTCGATGCCTGCATCCCAAGTACCCAGCTTTACAATGTTATCAGCTCTGCGTTTTTTTGAATTGGAGGCCAGGTCCACACCAGCTTTTCCACCTCCTAAGATATAAAACCTAAAGTTGTCATAAAAGCGATCACTTTTATATTTTAAACTCAATGGGAAGTCTAAGAATATACTCTCAATGGTATTCGTAGTAACCACTGTTTCATTGTTAACTATTTCAGTATAACGAAGATCCTTTTCGGCAAAGGAAAGGGTAGGCATAGTAGATCGCAAGTCAAATCGCTTGCCCAATTTGAGATTACTGATAATGCCAAGATTAAATCCAGGTGACCAAGGTGAATCAGTGACCAATATAGAAGAATTAGTAGTAAAATTTTCTGAATGGATCACTAAAAAATGACTTCTATTCAGACCCATAAGTATCCCAAAATGGATACGTTTTGTATCTAATTTAGTGAGGTTTTGCTGGGCCTCAATAATCGTAGTAGGTATAAAAAGCATAAAGCAGATTAACCCTAGCAAAATTTTGTTTTTTATTGAATTTTTTGTCATTGCAGAATCAGAAATTAACATATATCGGATCATCAATTTTTTTTAAATTGGATTTAATTTAACACACAAACAATCGCTTATAATAGTCGCCCATATTTTTTCATAATCATTCTTTAGGCGCAATTGTTACATTGTATTAAATTGATAAATAACAGTTGATTTTTTGTATATGAATAGGATTGTATTATTTTTTTGAAGCTGTATAGATGGTGCTTATTCCAAATGTCAAACGCTCTGTACTTACACCTGTATAACCCAGTTCTTGCAAGATCGAAACAAACTGCTTGCCTTCGGGAAAGGCCGCCACACTTTCAGGTAAATAAGTATATGCTCGATTATCTCCCGATACAATTTTACCTATAAATGGCAATAAATATTTAAAATATACTGCAAACAATTGCTTGATAGGAAAGGTCGTAGGCTTTGAGAATTCCAATATTACAACCTTGCCACCTGGTTTTAATACCCTATACATTTCCGATAATCCCATTCTTAAATTTTCAAAATTTCTCACCCCAAATGAAACGGTAACAGCATCAAAATTATTATCTGGAAATTGTAATTTTTCTGAATCTCCTTCTTGTAGTTTGATGATATTGTCCAGCTTTGCCGCTGAAATTTTTTTAGCTCCTATTGCTAGCATTTTTGTGCTTATGTCCACGCCAACAATGGATGTAGGCGATAGTTTGGACAGTGCTAATGCTAAATCTGCCGTACCAGTAGCTACGTCTAATATTATTTTAGGCTTTGTGGGCTGAAGAATATTGACTACCCGTTTTCGCCACCCGCGATCAATCCCTAAGGAGAAAAAGTGATTCAAGAAATCGTATGAGTGAGCTACATGGTCAAACATTTGAGCGACTTCCTTTTTTTTACCAGCTTCGGTATTATAGGGCTTAATGGTGGAATTGTCCAATGATTAGGTCAAATTTTTGGGCAAAGATAATGTTATAAACTGTAATGATTCAGAATTTCAACCTAAATTTGCAGCTCTATATCCGTGAAAATCAATCATTGTAAGTTTATAAGCAGTTACGCTAGTGTGACTAAGTGCCCACCTGGCATCTTGCCTGAGTATGCTTTTATAGGTCGCTCTAATGTGGGAAAATCCTCGCTGATCAATGCCCTCTGTGGTATGAAAGCCCTTGCTAAAGTGTCCTCTAATCCAGGAAAAACACAAACCATTAACCATTTCTTGGTGGATGAGAATTGGTACCTCGTCGATTTGCCTGGTTATGGATATGCAAAGATTGCAAAAACAAAAAGAGAAAATTTTCAACTTTTTATTCGAGAATATTTAATCAAACGCGAAAATCTTCAATCGGTTTTTTTATTGTTAGATAGCCGTATCCCTCCTCAAAAAATTGATCTGGAATTCGCTCTTTGGCTTGGTGAACACAATATCCCTTTTGTCATCGCCTATACTAAATCAGATAAATGCAGTGCCAATGAATTGAAAACCAATATCGCCAATATCGAAAAAGCTTTTTTGGAACACTGGGAGTCTATGCCCCAGAGTTTTATTACTTCAGCTGAAACACGAAAAGGAAAAGAAGAGGTTCTCGAGTTTATTAATCACTGGAATTTGGAATATAAAAAGAATGCTAAAATCATACTCACAAAGGTATAGGATGTATCATCCTTTATGAGTATGACTACTATTGATAAAAATAATTAATTATATTTCGTTTATGAAAAAATGTTTTGTATTTCTCCTCTCTGCCTTTCTTATTGCAGGTAATCTTGTAGCTCAGTCCAGCGCAAAGCCAGCTAACAATGATGACTTAGTAACTGCTAAGGCCCACTATTTTAAAACCGAATTGTTAAGCCAAAACTTTGGTTCTGCCAAGCCTGCTGCTGTAATTTATACCTATGACGCAAAAAAAACAGAAGTAGGACAACTCAATTTTTATTCTGAGCCTAAATCATTCCTAAAGAATGGAAGCATTACCACTGATAAAAAAATCACAATGGATTTTCCGATGGAAATGTATAGCTCAGTTCAAGAATTAATTGAAGCATCTAAGAGTGCATTGGAATTGCAATATGATGCACGTACATCCACGGCTAGTTTGGTTACCCAACCAGCAGTATTTGGACAGTCGAGTGGTACGAATGCCAGCAAAACAGCAATTCGCAATCCAGACTTGCAAAGCATGCCTAATAAGTTGAATGTAAATACTAAAAAAGAGGCTGCAATAAAAAAATAATATGTTTTTATTTGCTCTTTAATAGGAACTAAAAACATTAAAAGGCTGCTAGATTTTAGCAGCCTTTTTTTATTTTATTAATGGTGCTTATGGTATCATATTGCAAGAAAAATATGTTAATACATTCTATGCAAGAGCATATCTTGTAACTGCCTAATTGGTTCAAAAGCTGGAAGGTTTTGTATATTTATAGGTAATATCATTTTTGCTTGCTGATCATAGTGTGCGATGGCTTCGAGAATTGAAGCGTCCGTATGCACTGATCGCATGATACTCAGTATCTGCTCAATGTCCTTGCCTGACTTTTTTGGATGGTTGTACAATTCCATGAAAGAATTTTTGGCATGTCCATTTAATGCATTTAGTGTATGGATATAAAGATAAGTTTTTTTGCATTGCATGATATCACCAGCAGCCTTTTTACCTGTACGCATAGGCTCGCCAAAGCTATCGAGATAATCATCCCGCAGTTGAAATGAAATGCCGACACAAGATCCATAGTTATATAGTAATTGACTTTCGGCTTCTGTTGCGCCGCCCCTAATAGCTCCTAGTGCTAGACTTGCGCCTAATAATACAGCGGTTTTACAGCGAATCATTTCCATATATTCAGCAAGGGATGGATTGGGAATGGTCTCAAAATTCATATCTAATTGCTGTCCTTCACATACTAACCTCGCCGTTTCACTGTAACAATTCAATAAGGGTGCAAGTAGTGTAGATGGACATTTAGCAATGTATTCATAACCCAGCACAAGCGCCATATCACCACTTAACAATGCGTTGTTAATCCCATAGCGGATATGTGTGCTTGCTTGACCACGGCGCAATTCGGACTCATCCATAATATCATCGTGCATCAATGAAAAATTATGAAATAATTCTACTGCCATTGCAATGGGTAATGCATCGTCGATGATATTGCTGTATAACTGATGACCTAATAACACGGCTAGTGGTCTTATGCGCTTACCTCCTAGTGATAATATATAATCAATAGGCCTATACAATTCAGGAGGCCGCTGACTATAAGTCTGAGACTGTAAGTAGGTTTCAAAAATTTCTGTTAAGCGCACAAGCGATAGGGTGGAATTGTCCGACATAGTTGCAAAAATACAGAAACCAATGGTAGTACTGTATTCTTCATTAATCTTTTTTGAATGTCATCATTGGAATTGTGTTGATATAAGTAGGGCTTGCTCAATAACTGCGAAATCTTTTATACTAAAGGATTATAGAATATGAAAGTGCAAATGAATTGTACAAAAATTGCTGTGTTTTAGTAAAAAAGTTTTCATCATTAATGAATTATATTCTCTTATATAGGGCTCTTTCAAGTTGTATTCGCGATAAGGATCGAAGTGGTTACCCCACAGCGACGCAGGAGCGAGGAGTAAAAACGAAGAGCCTGGGCCGCAGGCATCGCCATAATCGCATAATTATGAGTTATTAGCAAGCCCTATTTAGCGAGTCCTATAATAGAATATTATAAAAAATAGGTAGCTAACTTTCTTGTAGGGGTACCTGGATTTTTTACCGTTTATTGAAATTCGTGTCTTTTCTAACCTTGCTGCTGTTGTTTGTTATTTCCTGATAGCTTCTACCGGATCCATACGCGCTGCCATGATAGCTGGAATTAGTCCTGCCACTACACCTGCTAAAGAACTTATAATTATGGCCACAAGAACATTGTTGAGACTGAGCAATAATTCAAAAGACTCTAGGAACATATTGCCGAGCTTTAGCATGAGAAAACACATTATTAAGCCCAATAGTCCACCCACAATCGCAAGTATAACGCTTTCGCAGAGAAACTCGGTGAGTATGTGTATGTATTTTGCACCTATTGATTTTTTAATACCAATAATTTTAGTTCTGGACTTCACGCTTACAAACATGATATTGGCAATACCAAATGCGCCAACGAGTATAGAAAATATTCCTATAACCCATCCTGCCGCATTGATGAGTGCAAATATTTTGTCTAAAAAATTAGTGAGGATACTCATTCTATTGAGGCTGAAATTGTCGGGGTCTCGTGGCCTAATTTTTCTAGTGGCGCGCATAAGGCCCTGTATCTCATCCTCGAGTTCATCGAGACTTACGCCAGGCTTGGCTTTAGCAGCTATAAGGGGGATATTTGATTTTTGAGTGACATCATAGAATTTTCGGAGAAACTCAAAAGGGAGGATTACCACTTCATCAAAGCCATCGCCAAGCACGCTTTTCCCTTCTTGCTTGAGGACCCCAAGTATCTTAACTTTATGGCCCATCACTTTGAGCTCCTTGCCTATAGGATCTACATTGACAGGAAACAGAGTTTCTACCACTTTGCTGCCCAGTAGTACACCTGGATAGCCGTGATAGGATTCGTACTGTGAGAAATAACGGCCACTCGAACATTCTAAGGAGAATATGGAACCAAATGCGTGTGTAGCAGCCACGATAAAATGGTCATTAGATACGATTTCATTGTATTTTATTTCTTTACCACCGATTATGGAACGCATGCACACTGCCTCTGCCTGTTGTGATTTCTCACTTAAGTATTTATACTCCGAGTAGTCGCAGTATGGCCGCTTGAGGTATTTCCACCAATTCATCATAGGATCCTCGCTCCAAGATTCACGGGTAATAAACACCACATCATCACCCAAACGCTTAAATGAATCGCGGATACTTTTTTCAAAGGAATCCAGCACTGAGAGCACAGTAATGATGCAGAAAATGCCTATCGCAACGCCAAATAGGCTCAGGAAGGTGCGCAGCCTATTAGACCACAACTCCTGTATGGTCAAGCTCAAGGAGTCTAAAAATATTTTAATAAAGAGCTTCATCGAGGGCATAAAAATAAGAGATTTGGAAATGATATTTATAAAATCTATTTTTGCAACCGTTTTCAGATAAGCGCACCTATGAAACTTAACGAATTTAATTTTGAATTACCCGAGAAATTTATTGCCCAATATCCTGCTAAAAAGAGGGATGAGTCCAAATTGATGGTAGTAAATCGGGCCACTGGCACAATTGAGCATCGCGTTTTTCGCGATGTATTAGATTATTTTAATGAAAATGATTTAATTGTTTTTAACGACACTAAAGTTTTTCCCGCTAGGCTTTATGGCAAAAAGGAAAAGACAGGAGCGCTTATCGAGGTGTTTTTATTGAGGGAATTAAATGTTGCCAGCCGGCTTTGGGATGTGTTAGTGGATCCTGCCCGCAAAATTCGTGTGGGAAATAAGCTCTATTTTGGCGATAACGATAGTTTAGTAGCTGAGGTGGTAGATAATACTACTTCACGTGGTCGTACGATACGCTTCTTGTTTGATGGCTCTCAGGAGGAATTTAAAGCCGCACTTTATAAATTAGGTCAAACCCCACTCCCTAAGTATATTCACCGCGAACCAGAGCCTGATGACTTAGAACGCTATCAGACAGTTTATGCTAAAAACGTAGGTGCCGTAGCTGCCCCTACTGCCGGTCTTCACTTTAGCCGCGAACTTATGAAACGTCTGGAAATCAAAGGGGTTGAAATGGCTGAAGTAACACTTCACGTGGGTCTAGGAACTTTCAGATCTATTGACGTAGAGGATCTTAGCAAACATAAAATGGAAGCCGAATATTTTAAAATCGAGAAAGAGGCGGTCGAAAAGGTCAATAAAGCCAAAGATACAAATCGCAGAATATGTGCAGTGGGAACAACTTCAATGCGCTCCCTGGAAACAGCAGTGTCGGCTAATGGCCAGTTGAAGCAAATGGAAGGGTGGACTAATTTGTTTATTTACCCTCCCTATAATTTTCAAATAGCCAACGCAATGATTACTAATTTCCATTTGCCTAAGACCAGCTTGATTATTATGGTATCTGCATTCGCTGGTTTTGACTTGGTAATGGAAGCTTATAAAATAGCTCAGAAAGAGAAATACCGCTTTTTCTCCTATGGCGATGCAATGCTGATCATATAATAATTAGAGCCTACTGGTTCTCTCCTCATATTACAACTAATGGCAGGTGAACTGCATTGTAAAAATTAAGTTCACCCAGCCGGATCACAATACTTTTATATGGTTATAGGAGTACCTATGATTTTTTCATTCTATGCACACCTAGCGATATCAATTGGTCGAATTATTTCAGTCGTCAGGATGAGGTAATCAATGGCAGCCTTATTATTGTTACTATACCAATTGTAATCATTCTAAGTCTATCCATATAGTGTTTTATAGCTTAGAACTCTAATCACATACGCAACCACTTCCTCTAAATTGTTGTAAAGTTACTACCCATATACAATTATTGAATGAAAACTGTAAATAATAGCAGATAATATGCGTATAGAAGAAATAAAAATAAGGTGTGCTGATCATGTAGAATTAGCAGCAACTATATATGCTCCAGTTCAATACAAAGGTGCTGTAATGATCGGTCCTGCAACAGGTATCAGACGAAAATTTTACCACGCATTTGCAAGCTATCTAGCTACATGTGGATATGGAATTATTAGTTTTGACAATCGCGGGATCGGTGATTCACTTGCCGAACCATTACCTCAGTCTAAGGCCTCTTTGCAGAGTTGGGGCGAACTGGATATGCCAGACGTATTAAAGCGATTAAAATTAGAGTTTCCAAATACTGACAAATATCATCTTATAGGTCACAGCGCAGGCGGACAGCTTGTAGGATTGATGGAAAATTGTCATGAGCTTAGCACTATGTTTAACTTCGCTTCCTCATCGGGCAGTCTTAAGCGTATGAAGTATCCATATAAGTTTAAAGCGATATTTTTTATGGATATATTCATACCATTGTGCAATCGTATCTATGGGTATAGTCAAACACAGTGGTTAGGAATGGGTGATCCATTGCCAAAGCTTGTGGCCGGCCAATGGCGCAAATGGTGCAATGGCGATGGGTATGTAAAAACAGATTTTAATGATGGGATTAAGAAGCATTATTACAATGAATTGAGCTTCCCTACGTTTTGGCTAAACGCCACTGATGATGATATCGCAATAAATGAAAATGTTCAGAATATGATTGAAGTGTTTCCTAATATTGAGGTAACAAAAATGACGCTTGATCCTAAGCAATATCATTTTAAATCAATCGGTCACATGCAGTTTTTTACCAAGCAGCACAGCACTTTATGGGCTATTGCCAAAGACTGGCTAGATAATCATTGAGCAAAAAAGTAAATTCAAAATATTGCTTATGCAATAACTGAATAGTTGTAGCCTAGGCACGAAAATTACAAATTTTATCTTTTTCAACTTCATTATCAAATCTTTCATGGCAATGCCTACCTTTCGCCAAACCTCAGGGATAGGCCCGGGCTGCTCCAGGCTTCACGTACTGGCATTTACTTTTTTTCAATGGCCGCCAGAATCTTCGCAAGCTCGATTTGTTTTCGGTCTTGCTCGCTGACTCCCTTTTACTGCTAACGATATATGCTTTATTGAACAATGGCAACTACTTAGGGCT
>CAYZQX010000041.1:0-17422 GCA_964480615.1 uncultured Chitinophagales bacterium
TGCCGATCGATTTAGAGTTGAGCAAGACCTCTAATGCTCCGAATCCGATCTATGTAGGCAGTGAGTTTGATTATACGATCACATTGATCAATAAAGGGCCAGGCATTGCCACAGGCGTAGTAGTAACCGATCAGTTGCCAGGCGAGTTGCAGTACATCACACATACGCAGACAGGCGGTTCCTATACAGCGGGTACAGGCTTGTGGAATGTGGGTACATTAGGAGTTAACCAAAGTATTACGTTAACAATCACTGTACAAGTAAACGATGCTGATGGCGAGATCATCAATTTTGCACAGGTAACGGCTGCTGATCAGACGGATGTCGATTCGACGCCAAATAACAGCGATGGTACCCCAAGTGAGGATGATGAAGACAGCACATTAGTGAGTCCATCTGATTTGGGTAGCATCGGCGATTTTGTATGGCACGATTTAGATGGTGATGGAACCCACGATTCAGGGGAGCCAGGGTTGGGCAATGTATTAGTGACCTTGACCTATCCTGATGGGACAACCAGTACGGTAATGACGGATGGCAGTGGCCACTATTTATTTGAAAATTTACCAGCGGGCAACTATGAGGTTACGGTAGGCAGTGGTCCTGGTGGCAAAGACTTGACAACGACAGGTATGTATAGTGTGACCTTAGGATCAGGCGAAGATAATTTAGACAATGATTTTGGCTTTGCGCCGATGCCTATTGATTTGGAATTGAGCAAGAGTTCAGATGCTCCCAATCCGATCTATGTAGGCAGTGAGTTTGTCTATACCTTGAGCTTGGTGAATAAAGGTCCTGGTATCGCGACCGGCGTAGTGGTAGCTGACCAGTTACCAGGGGAGTTGCAGTACATCACGCATACGCAGAGTTCAGGCTCCTACAGTGCGGGGACAGGACTATGGACAGTAGGCACCTTAGGAGTAAACCAAACAGTGACCTTGATGATCACTGTAGAGGTTAGCAATGCCGATGGAGATATCATCAACTTTGCGCAAGTAACAGCAGCGGATCAAGAGGATGAAGATTCGACCCCCAATAACAGCGATGGCACACCGACAGAGGATGATGAGGATGATACCTTAGTTAGTCCATCAGATTTGGGTACGATAGGCGATTTTATCTGGCATGATTTAGATGGAGATGGTCAATATGATGTAGGCGAGCCAGGCATACCAAATGTTACGGTAACGCTCACCTATCCAGATGGCACCACAGAGACGACGATTACAGATGGGACAGGACATTATCTATTTGATAATTTGCCAGCAGGTAATTATACGGTTACCGTAGGCACAGGACCTGGTGGAAAAGAATTGAGCACAGCAGGCAGTTACGATGTTGTGTTGACTTCAGGAGAGGATGATTTAGTAAATGATTTTGGGTTTTCACCATTGCCAATTGATTTGGAGTTGAGCAAGACTTCAAATGCACCGAATCCGATCTATGTAGGCAGTGAGTTTGATTACACCATAACTTTGACCAATCAGGGTCCTGGGATAGCGACTGGTGTGGTAGTAACGGATCAATTGCCAGGTGAATTACAGTACATCACGCATAGCCAGAGCAGTGGATCCTACACAGCAGGAAGTGGCTTATGGAATGTGGGCACTTTGGGCGTCAATCAGACGATTACATTGACGATTACAGTACAAGTAAACGAAGCAGATGGCGACATCATCAATTTTGCCCAGGTAACAGCTGCCGATCAAGAGGATGAAGATTCGACACCTAATAACAGTGATGGCACAGCTACAGAAGACGATGAAGATAGCGCGTTGATCAGTCCATCATTATTGGGCAGCATAGGGGACTATGTATGGTTAGATACAGATGGAGATGGCCTTCAGGATTCAGGGGAGGAAGGAATAGGCAATGTCCCGGTAACCTTGACTTATCCAGATGGCACGACGGTAACGACGACGACAGATAGCAATGGACATTATTTATTTGAAGAGTTGCCAACAGGCAATTATGTAGTGACAGTAGGAGCAGGCCCAACGGGAACGGGCTTGACGACAGTAGGTAGCTACAATGTATCGTTGGGTGCTGGGGAAGAAGATTTGGTGAATGATTTTGGCTTTGCACCAGAGCCTATAGATTTGGAATTGGTTAAGACCTCCAATGCGAGCAATCCGATCTATGTAGGCGATGAGTTTGTCTATACAGTCACTGTCAGCAATGAAGGGCCAGGCGATGCGAGTGGTGTAGAAGTATTTGATCAATTGCCGAGTGGCTTGGCATTTATCAGTGCGAGTCCATCACAGGGTACCTATTCAAACTTTAGTTCAATATGGAATATCGGCAATATAGCAGCAGGTAGTTCAGAGACCTTATTAGTAACAGTCAAGGTAATAGAACCAGGTACGATCCTCAATACAGCGCAAGTAAGTTCAGCTGATCAGGAAGATATCGATTCGACGCCAGCCAATAATGACATCGATGAAGATGATCAGGACAGTGTGACGATTACTCCAGAGGAGAAAGAGATCGATTTAAGTTTGACGAAGACGGCCTCGGTCCCTGGCCCAGTGAATGTAGGCCAGGTATTTACCTATACGATCACGTTGACCAATGAAGGTGCATGGCCCGCAACAGGAGTGGTTGTAGCCGATCAGCTAGCAGGCAACCTGACTTTCTTGACTTATACGACGACGCAAGGAGTTTACAGCGCAGGCACAGGGTTATGGACAGTAGGTTCAATAGCAGCAGGCGCAAGTAAGACATTAAGTATAACTGTATTGGTCAATACACCAGGCACGATCACGAATATTGCGCAGGTAAGTTCGGCCAATGAGCCAGATACGGACTCAACACCAGGCAATGACGATGGAGATCAGAGCGAGGACGATGAGGACTCTGTGATACTCAATGGACTAGGCGTTGCGGATTTAGCGCTTAGCAAAGAAGTAGATAGCGCGTCAGCGGAGGTAGGAGATGTAGTTGTATGGACGATCACGGTGACCAATCAGGGACCTTCGAATGCGACAGGTGTATCGGTAGAAGATCAACTTCCAACAGGCTTGACGCTTGTTAGTTCAAGCGCGTCAGTGGGCAGTTACAGCGGCGGTATATGGACAATAGGTTCATTGAGCAATGGAAATACAGCGACCTTAGAAATTACGACAACAGTAAGTGCCCCAGGCACTTATGATAATATAGCAGAGATCATCAGCTCAGACCAAACAGATGTGGATTCTACACCAAATAATGACGATGGAGACCACAGTGAGGATGATGAGGACAATGCGGTGATCAGCTCAGAGCTCATCGATTTAGAATTGAGTAAGACAAGTGATGCCACCAGTCCAGTCCATGTAGGGGATATGATACAATATACGTTGACGTTGAGCAATGAGGGTCCAGATACAGCGACAGGGGTATCGGTAACGGATTTCTTGCCATCGGAGACGGAGTTTGTAGATGCTACAGGTAGTTTAGGTAATTACAATTACTTGACGGGATTATGGACGATAGGTACAGTAGCGGCAGGTAATAGTGAGACATTAGAGATCACGGTGATGGTCACTGGCTCAGGAGATATATTGAATATCGCGGAGGTATCGAGTGCAGATCAAACAGATATAGATAGCACACCAGGCAATGGAGATACGGATGAAGATGACCAAGATTCGGTAAATTTAGAGGGACAGGAATTGGGGGCTATCGGCGACTATGTATGGTTAGATAGCGACCATGATGGGGTTCAGGATCCAGGGGAGCTACCCTTGGGGAATGTGACGATCACATTGACTGGTCCTACGGGCACAGTAACGACCACAACCGATGCGAATGGGCATTATTTATTTGAGGATTTGCCCTCAGGCAGCTATACGGTAACGGTAGGCAGCGGACCATCGGGCACGGAGCTTACGACAGTAGGCAGCTACAACACGGTATTAGGCCCAGGCGAGGTAGTATTGACGGATGATTTTGGCTATGGCCCAATCCCAGTAGGCAGTATAGGAGATTATGTATGGTTAGATATCGACCATGATGGTGTTCAGGATCCGGGCGAGTCAGGCATACCAGGGGTAACCGTAACACTTGTAGGCCCAACAGGCACCTTTACAGCGATAACCGATGCGACAGGTCATTATCTCTTTGATGAGTTGGCCTCTGGCACTTATACGGTAACGGTAGGTTCAGGCCCGACGGGCACAGAGTTGACGACAGTAGGCAGCTATACAACTGTACTAGGAGTTGATGAAGATATATTAACGGATGATTTTGGCTTTGCACCGATCCCTTATGGCAGCATAGGAGATTATGTATGGTTAGATAGCGATGGAGATGGGTTACAAGATCCGGGCGAGTCAGGCATACCAGGGGTAACAGTGACCTTGGTAGGTCCAGGAGGCACCCAGACAGCGGTTACGGATGCTAGTGGTCATTATCTCTTTGATGAATTGCCATCGGGTAGTTATACTGTAACAGTAGGCAGCGGCCCCACAGGTATGGAGCTCAGTACGGTAGGCAGCTACACCACAGTTTTAGGCGTAGATGAGGATGTATTGACGGATGATTTTGGCTTTACCCCGACATTATTGGGCAGTATTGGAGATTATGTATGGTTAGATAGTGATGGTGATGGCCAGCAGGATGCAGGTGAGACGGGTATAGCGAATGTAATAGTGACACTTACCTATCCTGATGGTAGCACGGCTACAGCGATGACCGATGGTGATGGCTATTATTTGTTTGATGAGTTGCCAGCGGGAACATATACAGTAACAGTAGGTAGTGGCCCATCGGGCACGATTTTATCGACCGTAGGCAGCTATAGTACGACCTTAACAGCAGGCCAAGAGGTATTGACGGATGATTTTGGGTTTACTTCAGAGGCCATAGACTTGTCGTTGAGCAAGAGTTCCAATGCACCAAATCCGATTTATGTTGGTGATGTATTTGACTATACCATCGTATTGACCAATTCAGGACCAGGGGATGCGAGTGGTGTAGTTGTAACGGATAATTTACCAGGCCAATTGAGTTTGATCGATTATAGTAGCACAACAGGTTCTTATGCCAATGGAATCTGGAATGTTGGCAATATTGCTTCAGGCAGCAGTCAAACCTTGACATTGACAGTACAGGTAACCAATTCATTACAGGCGATCAAGAATGTGGCACAGGTAAGTGCAGCAGATCAGCCAGATGTTGATTCAACGCCAAATAATGATGATGGAACACAGAGCGAGGATGATGAAGATTCAGCGACTGTATCACCCGAATCTTTGGGCACGATAGGTGATTTTGTGTGGTATGATACAGATGGTAATGGTCTGTATGATGCAGGGGAAACTGGTATCGGTGGAGTAACAGTAACCTTGACTTATCCAGATGGCAGTACCGAGACGACCCAGACTAATGGCAATGGCTATTATATTTTCACCGACTTGCCCTCAGGCAGCTATACGGTAACGGTAGGTACAGGCCCATCAGGTACTAGCTTATCGACAGTTGGTAGCTACACCACGGTATTAGGTCCAGGAGAAACTATATTGACAGATGACTTTGGATTTAGTCCAGAGCCAGTAGATTTAGAGTTGTCTAAGACATCAGATGCGAGCACACCGATCTATGTAGGGGATGAATTCACCTATACCTTGACATTGAGCAATGAGAGTCCTACGACAGCGACGGGAGTATCTGTTTATGATGCCTTGCCAAGTGGGGTGAGCTATATAAGTTCTACACCATCTACGGGCACTTACAATTCCTTTACGGGACTATGGACGATCGGCAGCTTGTCAGGCAACAGCACGGCTAGTTTAGCGATCACGGTATCACTGACGACAGCTGGTACGATAACCAACATCGCACAGGTGAGCAGTGTAGATCAGGAAGACATAGATTCGACACCTAACAATAGCGATCCAGATGAAGACGACCAGGATGATGAGGTTGTTACTGGATCGGACAAACAAATAGATTTAGAGTTGACAAAGACGGCCTCAACGAGTGGCCCAGTGACAATCGGTCAAGCGATCACCTATACCATCACCTTGATAAATCAGGGGCCATTTGCGGCTACCGGGGTGAGTGTATCAGACCAGTTACCGGGTAATTTGAGCTACTTGAGTTCAACGGCGAGTGCGGGTTCTTATAATTCAGGAACAGGTATATGGACAATCGGTCAATTAGCGGTTGGAGTACCACAGGTATTGACAATCACAGCGACGGTAACTGCCACTGGCGGGATCTTGAATACTGCGCAGGTAATCAGTGCCAATGAGGAAGATATAGACAGTACGCCAAACAATGACAATGGAGACCAGAGCGAAGACGATGAAGATGGTGTAGAGTTAAATGCAGTAGGCCTAGTAGATCTCTCGTTGACCAAGACAGTAGATGCTAGCCATGTAAGCGTAGGCGATGTGGTTACTTTTACATTGACTTTATCGAATGCGGGTCCATCGTTAGCGACGGGTGTATCGGTAAGCGAAGCCCTTCCAGCCGGTCTTACCTATATGACTGGTATCGCTTCGATAGGCAGTTACAATGGCAGTATATGGACAGTAGGCAATCTAGCTGCTAATAACAGTGCAACTTTGACGATTACGGCAACGGTTTCACAGGCTGGTACATTTAAGAACATTGCAGAGGTTAGTACCTTAGATCAGGAGGATTTGGATTCAAGTCCGAATAATGACAATGGAGATCAGAGTGAGGATGATGAGGATTCAGCAACAGTCACTTCAGAATTGATAGATTTAGAGTTGAGCAAGACGAGCAATTCGACCTCACCAGTTGTTGTGGGATCAATTGTAACCTATACGATCACGGTAACCAATGAGGGTCCTGATAATGCGACAGGAGTAGTAGTAACAGATATGTTGCCAGTAGGCTTATCATTTGTGAATGCTTCAGGCTCACAGGGCTTCTACAATTCCAACAGTGGTCAGTGGACCATCGGCACGATCAACAATGGGGATTCAGAGACCTTGACGATCAGTGCAGAAGTAGTAGGCGGCGGCACGATCACTAATATAGCAGAAGTCACGGGAGCAGATCAGACGGATATCGATAGCACGCCAGGCAATGGCTCACCAGAAGAGGATGACCAAGACGCTGTCTCAATAGAGTCAGATGAATTGGGTAGTATCGGAGATACGGTATGGTTAGACCTAGACCGCGATGGCGTACAAGACCCAGGCGAGCCAGGCATACCCGGAGTAGTAGTTACGCTCAGTGGACCTAATGGTACCCAGACAGCAATAACAGATGGATTTGGCCATTATTTATTTGAGGATTTAGTACCAGGCAGCTACACAGTGGTTGTAGGCAGTGGTCCATCTGGCCATAGCTTGACGACGACAGGCAGTTATACAACAACGCTAGGTTCAGGCCAGAGTATCCTAACGGATGATTTTGGATTTGGCCCAGCGCCATCAGGCAGTATCGGAGATTATGTATGGTATGACACTGATGGTGATGGCCTACAAGATCCGGGCGAGCAAGGTATCGGCAATGTAACGGTAACCTTAACGGGTCCAAATGGCATACAAACGACGACGACAGATGCTAATGGATATTATCTATTCGATAATTTAGCACCAGGCAGTTATACAGTCACCGTGGGTTCAGGCCCATCGGGCAGCGAATTATCGACAGTAGGCAGCTATACCACGGTATTGGGTGTAGATGAAGCTGTTGATACGGATGATTTTGGCTTTACAGCACAACCAGCAGACTTGTCTTTGACTAAGACGGCGAATGCGAGCAGTGTGAGTGTAGGGGATCAAATCACCTATACCATAGTATTGACCAATTCAGGACCAGCAACAGCGACAGGTGTAGAGGTAATGGATCAGTTGCCAGGTAACTTATCCTATGTTTCACATAGTTCAAGCCAAGGCTCTTTTGCCTATGGATCGGGCTTATGGAATATCGGCAGTGTGAGTAGTGGCGGCACAGCTACCTTGAGCATTACGGCACAGGTAACTGGTCCAGGCAGCCTACGCAACAATGCGCAGGTAACAGCGAGCAATCAACCGGACCCAGATTCCACACCAAACAATGACAATGGAGATCAGAGCGAGGACGACGAGGATGGGGTAACGGTATCGGCTTGTGAAGCAGATTTGAGTTTATCAAAATCAGCCAATGTAAGTGGTAATGTAGGTCTAGGAGAGACAGTGATCTATACGATAGAGGTTTGCAATGCAGGACCTTGTGATGCCAGTGATGTTATTGTGATCGATGAATTGCCAAGCAATTGTGAATTTGTGAGCGCAGGATCATCCTTCAATGAGTTGACCGGCAGTTGGACAATCCCAACGATTGCAAGTGGATCATGTGTGACTTTAAATATAGAGATGATCGTCATCAGCGAGGGTCCATTCTGTAACTGTGCATCGATCATGTCGAGCGGTTATCCAGACCCTGATTCAGAGTTTGGTGACAATTGTGCTTGTCAGGATGATGATGATTGCATCTGTTTGAATGGGGAGGGAGCCGACTTAGAGTTGTCTAAGACAGTGGATCATACGATCGTAAACTTAGGCGATGAAGTGACCTTCAGTTTAGTGATAGAGAACAATGGCGGCTCATCAACAGAGGATGTAACAGTAAGTGATCCATTGCCATCGGGTTATTCCTATGTAGGCTATCAGAGCACGGGCGGTGTTTATGATGCTGCTAGTGGCTTATGGACGATAGGAGAAATGTCAGCGGGTGAAGTAGAGACCTTGTACCTAACGGCACAGGTAATCAGTTTGAGCAATCTGACCAATAGCGCAGAGATCGCAAGCAGCAGTGTTCCTGATCCAGACTCAACCCCAGGCAATGGCGTTGCCGGCGAGGATGATACAGATGATGCGACGGTGAGTGCACATGTGGTGGATTTAGAATTGACGAAGACGAGCAGTGTTAGTTCGGTGAATGTAGGGGAAAGTTTTGTTTATACATTGAGTTTGAGCAATGAAGGCCCAGATAATGCCACCGGCATCACGGTAGCAGATCAGTTGCCAGGCAATGTATCATTTGTTTCCTCAAGTTCAAGCACGGGCTATTACAGTTCAGGTACCGGTATCTGGACAGTAGGTAGTCTATCTGCGGGAAGTACAGCTACTTTAGACATCACCGTAATAGCGATTAGTGGTGGTGGCATCATCAATACCGCGCAAGTAGCGAGTGTAGATCAGCCAGATATTGATTCAACACCAGGCAATAATGATGGAGATGAGGACGATCAAGACACAGCAAATACGACAGCTGAGGAGATTGATTTAGAATTGACGAAGCTAGCAAATGACTTGAGCGTTGGCTTGGGCGATGAGATAAGCTACACATTGAGTTTGACCAATCACGGACCATCGAATGCGAGTGGTGTTGTGGTAGAAGATTTATTGCCAAGCAATTTGGGCTTTGTAAGTGCGAGCGGCAGCTATGATTCTGTGAATGGCTTGTGGACTGTAGGATCGGTACCAGCCGGTTCGACGATGAATTTGACGATCACAGCGGTGGTACTCGCCGATGGCAGTATTTACAATTCAGCGGAGGTCGTATCTTCTGACCAGCCAGATAGCGATTCAGAGCCAGGTAATGATGATATAACAGAAGACGATCAGGATCAGATCACGATCAATAGCCAGTCAGCTGACTTAGAGCTAGACAAGTTTGTGAATGGAGATGATTCAGCGGTAGTTATGTTAGGCCAATCGGTAACGTTTGCGATCGTAATAGAGAACAATGGAGGTGCCCATGCGGATAATGTAACGGTAACTGACCAATTGCCATCGGGGTTGACGTATGTCAGTAGCGAGGCTACGGTTGGCAACTACAACTCGGGCAATGGTGTATGGAGTATCGGTGAGTTATATGCAGGGGAAGAAGAGACCTTGTATATCACTGCGATTGTAAATAGCATTGAAAATATTACGAATACAGCGGAGATCAGTTCCAGTTCAATGCCTGATCCAGATTCTACGCCATCAAATGGGGTAGCGAGTGAAGATGATCAGGATGATGCGATGGTAAGTGCTGTAGCGATAGATTTAGAAATCACTAAGACAGCGAGCGTGTCGAGTGTAAATGTAGGTGATCAGATGAGCTTTACAATCGAGTTGAGCAACGAGGGACCCTCAACAGCTACAGGAGTAGTGGTGGGCGATCTAATGCCAGGCGGATTGAGCTATGTGAGCAGCAGTGCGACTACGGGCTTCTATAGCAATGGTACAGGCCAATGGAACATAGGAACAATATCAGCGGGTTCATCGGCTACCTTAACGATCCAAGCGATAGTAATGAGTGCAGCTATTCATACGAATACAGCACAAGTGATCGCAGCTAATGAGCCAGATATCGATTCGACGCCTAATAACAATGAGTCAGAAGAGGATGACCAGGATGATGCCACAGTAGAAGGCCAAGAGATAGACTTGAGTTTGAGCAAGACATCAAGTGCAGGGACAGTAGGCTTAGGAGAACAAGTTACCTTCACGCTTACGGTATCTAATGCAGGGCCATCAGCTGCTACAGGAGTAACAGTAACTGATTTGTTGCCAGCGGGCTTGAGTTATGTAAGCAGCACAGGCAGCTACAATGCAGCAACAGGATTGTGGACGATCGGCAGTATCGCATCAGGCGCGAGCACGAGCTTAGAGATCGTAGCGACAGTAAATACAGAAGAAGATGTAACGAATATAGCAGAAATCACATCAGCCGATCAGCCAGATGTGGATTCCACACCAAATAATGATAGCTCGATTGAAGATGATCAGGATGAGGTGAGTGTGAATGGCACTTATGCTGATTTAGAGGTTTACAAAGAGGTAGATAGCCAGTTAGTGAATGCAGGAGATGCGGTCATTTTTACGATCACAGTAGAGAATAATGGCAGTTCAAATGCGACGAATGTAGTGGTAGCAGATCAATTGCCAGCGGGCTTACAATATGTTGATCACAATGTATCTTATGGCAGCTATAACAGCGGCACTGGTATGTGGACATTAAATGAGTTGTATTCAGGTGAGCAAGAGTCATTAGAGATCACAGCGATCGTAACTGGCCTAGGTCCTTATACGAATATAGCGGAGTTGATGAGTGTTGATCAGGTAGATCCAGATTCTACACCAGGCAATCATAGTGCTGGTGAAGATGACCAAGATCAGGTAACAGTAGGAGGTCAATTAGTTGATTTAGAATTGACGAAGACCACGAGCAGCAATAGTGTACAGATAGGGGATTCATTCTTCTATACTTTGACCTTGATCAATGAAGGGCCATCGGCGGCAACAGGTGTTGTAGTAACCGATGTGTTGCCAGGCAATGTGGAATATATAAGCTTCAGCTCAACGGCTGGTTTATATGCACCAGGCACAGGTGCTTGGACGGTAGGCAATCTAGGAGTAGGTCAACCAGTTGTATTGACTATTCATGTATTGGCCAGTGGTTCGGGTATGGTTAGCAATACGGCACAAGTAAGTGCACAAGGGCAGCCAGACATCGATTCAGAGGCTAACAACAATGATGCTGATGAGGATGACCAAGACAGTGTGGATACAGATATTTTACCAGATCCGCTCTTAGGAAGCATTGGTGATTATGTGTATTATGACACGAATAACAATGGATTACAGGATGCAGGCGAAGCGGGCATACCGGGAGTAACAATCACATTGACAGGCGCAACAGGAACACAGACAGCGATAACAGATGGCAGCGGCCATTATGAATTTACAGACTTGCCAGCAGGCAACTATGTTGTAACGGTAGGCAGTGGCCCATCGAATCATCAGTTGACGACAACAGGCAGCTACAATACCAGTTTAGGAGAGGGACAACATATCTTAACGGATGATTTTGGCTTTGCACCGATAGCTAAGCAGATCGATTTAGCATTGACAAAATCAGCAAGCACAAGTACTGTATTTGTAGGAGAAGGTTTTGACTACACCTTGAGTGTTAGCAATACAGGCACTGATGCAGCAACAGGGGTACAAGTATTTGATTACTTGCCATCGAATGTAAGCTATGTAAGCAGCACGTCAACGATGGGCAGCTACTCACCGATGACTGGAATCTGGAATATCGGCACAATGCCATCAGGCAGTACCTATACTTTAACGATCAGTGTAGTGGTGACAGGATCAGGTAGCATCACGAATACAGCACAGGTAAGTTCAGCAAATGAGCAAGATGTGGATAGCACACCAAACAACAACCTGACAACAGAAGATGATCAGGATAGTGCAACGGTGAGTGGTGTAACAGTTGACTTGTCATTGAGCAAGACAGCTACACCAGCGAATGCAGCACCAGGCGACCAGATCAACTTTATCTTGACAGTAACCAATAACAGCAGTTATGAGGCGACTGGGGTAGTGGTAGGCGATCAATTGCCATCGGGCCTTAACTATGTGGGCAGCAATGGCAATTATGATGTAGCAACAGGCTTATGGACAGTAGGCACGATTGCACCAGGTCAAACAGTAAGTTTGTCGATAGCAGCGATCATCGCCTATGCCGGCAACTTTACGAATATGGCACAGATTGTATCAGCTGATCAGCCAGATAGCGATAGTACACCGGGTAATAGCAACCCATACGAGGATGACCAAGATGCCATCACAGTAGGTAGCCAATCAGCGGATCTCTCCTTAGAGAAGAGTGCTAATGATCTTAGTGCCACGATCGGCGATCAGGTAGTATTTACACTGATGGTAGAGAATGATGGAGGTTCACAGGCTACAGGCGTTATCGTCAATGACCTTTTGGGCAGCGGATTTACGTATGTTTCACACGATGCCAGTCAAGGAACCTATAACCCAGGCACAGGAGCTTGGACCGTAGGCACACTAAATGCGGGATCTGATGAGACATTAGAGATCACTGTATTGATCAATGGATCAGGTGATCTTACCAATACAGCAGAGATAGGTCATAGCGATCAATCCGATCCTGATTCTACACCAGGCAATGGCGTAGAGACAGAAGATGATCAGGATTCAGTAACCATCAACTCATCGGTAATCGATTTAGAGTTGAGCAAGACAGCTGATGCTACCACAGTGAATGTAGGTGATGAAGTGACTTATGTAGTGACTGTAATCAATGAGGGCAATGCAACTGCAACAGGTGTTACAGTATTTGATTATTTGCCAAGTCAATTAAGTCCTACGTTGGTATCTACCACATTAGGCACCTATAGTCCATTGACTGGTCAGTGGAATATCGGCAGCTTAGGCGTTGGAGCCAGCGCGAGCTTAACTGTAACGGCGATAGTGACACAAGCGGGCACAATTGTCAATACAGCACAGGTATCTGCAGCTAATCAAACGGATATCGATTCCACACCGAATAACAGTGTGTTGACAGAAGATGATCAAGACAGTGTAACGATCACAGGCGAGCAAATAGATTTATCCGTGAATAAGACAGCGAGTCCAACACAGGTAAATGTAGGTGAGCAAGTGACTTATACCATCAGTGTGAACAACAACGGTCCATCTACTGCTACAAATATGGTTATAGTGGATGCATTACCAGCAGGCTTAGTATTGGTAAGCAGCAATGCCACTACAGGTAACTATACCTATGGACAGTGGTTGATCAGCAGCTTGCCAGCTTCTAGTACAGCAAGTTTAACGATAGTAGCAACTGTAACCAATGATGGAGATATCACGAATATAGCGGAAGTTATAGCTGTAGATCAAACCGATTCGGATAGCACGCCTAATAACCATGATGACAATGAAGATGATCAGGACGAAGTGACCATTGGCACAAGTTCAACCTCAGACTTGAGTATCAGCAAGCAGGCGAATGTATCGAGTGCGAATATTGGAGATCAGATTACCTATACCGTTATCTTAGAAAACAATGGACCATCGACAGCAACGAATGTAATCATAAGCGAGCAGGTAGGCAGTGGCTTACAGCTAGTGAGTGGCAATGCGAGTACAGGAAGTTTTGCCAATGGATTATGGACTGTTCCAAGTATCGCTTCAGGGTCAAGTGCGACCTTAACGGTATTGGCAACGGTGACTGGTTATGGTACGGTTAAGAATACAGTACAAGTAGAGAATGTGGATCAAGAAGATCCAGATTCAACACCTGGCAACGATGATGATACAGAGGATGACCAAGATGAGAGTGTGGTAACAGTTCACGCAGCTGACCTACAGTTAGAGAAGACCTCTACTACAATCTCTGCATCCTTAGGTGATGAGGTGACCTATGTAGTGACTCTTGTGAATAATGGACCTGATGCAGCTACTGGTGTAGCGGTAACAGACTACTGGCCAACGGGCTTAAACTTTGTAAGTGCTCAGGCAAGTTCAGGTAACTATAACGAGAGCACAGGTGTATGGACCGTTGGAAATCTAGCAGCAGGTAGCACTGTACAGTTGACCTTAACAGGTATCATCAAGTCGAATACTGGCTTGACGAATGTAGCAGAGGTTACAGCCAGCAATACACAGGATCCAGACTCGACACCAAACAATGGCGATGAGGACGAAGATGATCAAGATGAGCACCCAATCAACTATACCGAGTCATCAGACTTGTCGTTGAGCAAGTATTGTGAAGTACCAGGGTCAGCAGAGCCAGGTATGCAGTTTACCTATACCATAGCAGTAACAAATGCCGGTCCTGATGCAGCGACAGGTGTAACAGTTACTGACTATTTACCAACTGGATTAAACTACATCACTTCATCAGCGAGTGTGGGTAGCTATAACCAAACAACTGGAATATGGAATATTGGCACGATCCCTAGTGGAACGATTGTTTATCTAGACATCGAAGTACAGGTATCTGAGACTGCTAGTGGTGTGATCAATAACTTTGCCCAGGTAGCCACCAGCAATACCAATGACCCTGATTCAGATGCAGGTAATGACACAAACAATACACCAAATGAAGATGATGAGGATGATGAGCCAATAGTTATTATCCCACATACCGATATGGTTGACTTAGAATTGACGAAGAGTGCTGATGTAAGTCAGGCATCTCCAGGTGATGCAATCACTTATACACTAACAGTTACCAACCAAGGACCAGATACGGCTAGTGGCGTAACGGTAAGGGATGTGTTGCCAACGGGCTTGACCTATACAGGATCGAATGGCAGCTATGAAGCAGCTACGGGAATCTGGACAATAGGCACATTAGGAGCTAATCAATCGATGAGCATCAATATCAATGCGACGATCACTACACTCAATGGCAATATCAATAATATCGCCCAGGTATGGTCAGCAGGACAAACAGATGTTGACTCAACACCAGCTAACAATGATCCGAATGAGGATGATCAGGACAATGCAAATATTACAGTTACGGCAGAACCATGTGATGATATACAAGTATGTGTAGATCCGATGATGCCAACGAATATATGTGTAACGTTCTGTAATCTAGGCGCGAGCTATACCATCAGCAGTGCTGATTCTGATGACAATGCGACGATCAGCATAAGCGGATCTTGTATCAACTACACATCGGTAACTGGTCAGATTAATGGCAGCACCGATATCGTAACAGTAACAGGCTGTAATGCAGCAGGTGTATGTGAAGAGATCAGTGTGATCGTAACAGTAGATAGCAATTGCTCACCATGTACAGCCGCTTCCGGCACGATCAGCCTTGATCAGACAAGTATCTGTACCAATGAAGTAAGTGCGATCAATGTGAGCAACACTGCGGGTGCACAGACAGGCTTTAGCTATGCTTATGTAGTAGTAAATGCGAGTGGTAGTATCGTAATGCCAATTGCATCAGGAACTAGTATCAGTGTAGCAAACTTGCCAGCGGGTACTTACCGTGTATATGGTCTTTCATATCAGAACAATGAGTCACCAAACTTATCATCAACGACCTTGAATCAGTTAACTGCAAGCACAGGTTGTTATGATTTGAGTGATTATGTATCCTTTAGCATATTGCCAGCCAGCGAATGTACAGAGCCTTGTGGCGCAGTAGCAGGCAGCATCAGCGTAGATGTTACAAATATATGTGTGAATCAGACGCCAACCATCACAGTAACGCATGTAGGAGCTAATCCAGCGGGTTATGCATACAGCTACTTTATCACCAATGGAACAGGTCAGATCATAGGTGGTATCAATAGCAGCAATGTGTTGAATGTAAGCAGTTTAGCTGCCGGCAACTATTGTGTACGCGGCTTGTCATATAGCCTTACAGCACAGCCAAACTTAGCAGCTACAACGATTACAGAGTTGAATAATGGAGGCGGATGTTTTGAGATGACTAGCTGTACACAGATAACCATAAACGCTGCAACAGCTTGTACAGAAGATTGTACGAATGAAGTAGTGAGTGCTTGTACAGGATTGATGGAAGCCTTGATTATATGTCCAGACTTCTGCTTATTTGAAAACAACGGAATGGCTTATCAAATCACAGATGTATCGACCTTATATGATTGTAGCATACAGATATTAGCTGATGGCTGTATCCGTTACCTACCATTGCCAGGCTTTACAGGTATCGAGACCATCGAGATTACCGCTTGCTCAACAACAGATCCTACTACTTGTGATCTAGTGATATGGGAAGTAGAAGTAACCGCTGCTTGTGGCGATAATGCACCACCAGTAGCAGAGAATGAGTCCGTAACTACTGATATGAATACAGGTATAACCATCAATGTGTTGACAAATGACAGTGATCCTGATGGTGATGCATTGACTTTATGTGGTCTTACACAACCAGCACACGGTTCAGTAGTACAGGTAGGCAATGCTTATTTCTACACACCACAACAAGGTTTTGTAGGAACTGATAACTTCACTTACACAATATGTGATGGACACGGTAATACCGATACGGCGACAGTAACAGTAGTGATCAATGGTGCTTGTAACCACGATCAGTCATTGTGTACAACACCGATGACCCCATTGAGTGTGTGTGTAGAATGGTGTAATCCAGAATCAGTACTTACTTCGATACAAACTGATATCAATTGCGGTGTAACCATTAAGTCACCTACTTGTTTCCGTTACTTGCCAGTACCTGCATTTACAGGTACACAAGTACTCAATGTAATAGGTTGTGATGCCAATGGCAACTGTGAAACAGTAGTAGTAACCATCGAAGTTACAGCAGAATGTGATGGTGGAATCAATGGCAAGACCGAGATGGGTAGCTTAGAGGAATTCTTAAAGATACCAAATGCAATCACGCCAAATGGTGATGGTATCAATGAAGTTTTCCATATAGAATCATTAGATGAGTTGACAGGTTTAGCAGAAGCAGAGATTGTGATATTTGATCGCAGTGGTCAAGTAGTATATAGAGTGAAAGATATGAAAGCGAGTGATAGCTGGTCAGGCACACTTATCGGTGGCAGCCCAGCACCAGAAGGCACTTATTTCTATATGCTCAACTTGACATCCGAAGCAGGAACCTACCAAAAGAAAGGATTTATAGAAGTAGTGAGATAATA
>CAYZQX010000042.1:0-17273 GCA_964480615.1 uncultured Chitinophagales bacterium
AGTCGATAGCTATAAAACATCGCAAAAGACATACCAATACTCACAGCAAATCCATGTGGGATCTTATACAATAATTCGATAGCGTGACCAAGAGTATGTCCAAAATTGAGCATGTCGCGCTCACCAGTCGATCCCTCATCGCGCTGCACAATCTCAGATTTTATCTTTACACACAGCCTAATCAGCTCATATAATACATCTGAATTTTGTGTGAGTCCTTGAATGTTGTTTTGAATAATTAATAATATAGATGGATCGCTAATGAAACCATACTTTACAACCTCAGCCATCCCATTGAGTATTTCATCATGGGTTAATGTTCCTAGCCATTCTGTATTAATAAATAGATAATTGGGCTGCTTTACTGTGCCTATGATGTTTTTTATATTGTCGAGGTTCACCCCATTTTTGCCACCTATCGATGCATCCACCATGGCTAGCAATGTAGTGGGGATAAATGTGCACTTGATCCCTCGCATAAAGGAAGCCGAAAGGAAACCAGTTATGTCTGAAATCATTCCACCACCAAATCCTATAAGGTGGGTATCCCGATCCGCATTCATATTGATCAGCTCTAGGGATAAATACAATATGGTCTTTAAACTCTTGTGCTTTTCACCCGCCTTAATGATTATTTTTCGGTAAGGCTTGAGCAAGTCTTCATATAGTAAAAACAGGTTCTCATCGGTGATAATAATGGCATTTTCTTTCGGTATTTTTTCAAATATCTTCCCAAATTCTTGCTGAAAAAGATAGATGCTTTGACCAGAAGGAAAGCTCCAAACTTCAGCATTTAATCTCGGACTTGTATTCATAAGGGATGTTGAGTGAGTTGGTGGCAAATGAGCATATTATTAACAAAAGAAATCCAACCGTTTGCAATAATATTATCTTAAAAATAATGATGGGCAAAATTACCAAATTAATACCATATAGCTCCAATTAATGGATGGAGATAAAAAAACTATATTTGCAAGAATGGAAAATGAATGGAGTGTGAAGCCACCACAAGCAATTAGTCGATGGCTATATTTACTGGGCTTTCTATTGCTGGTGCTGGTTTTTTGGGCATTCCCTAAGGGCCTTGCCAAGCTGCCTATCCCTAAAGCAAATTATGAAATATGGTCTTTCAGACCCGCGATTCGCCTTGAAAGCAAGAGAAATTAGAGGCGGACCTGATGGTTATGTATATAAGAATATCAGGGTTTACAACCAGCAGGATACAATATGGTTAGATGATGAAAAATTATATAATCTAGATCGCTCTATTAAACAGCTCAATTCATTATTAGTTGATGGGCAATTATTGTTCCACCTCATCACTTATACCCCGCAAGGCAAGGATACATTATTGATCAAATTGCCAACTACAAAATAAGAACGCAATTCATAGCTAGGGTTGTGCTATAACTCAAAATGTTATCATTGTGGCGATGCCTTACAGGCCCGGGCTCTACGCTACTATCTTTTAGGAGGCATAGTCCATACTAGTAACCATTCTATCACCTATTTACTATATGTGCTATTAGTCCTCGAGTTGCTGCGATTCTAATTGCCTCCTAAAAGGATATTCGCTGCGATCCCTATCGCAAATTTAGCATTGCAAGATAATCACAATTTACATCCTGTCAATTAAGCTATGCTATCAACAAATGGTCAAAAATTAAAACAGTTTTTATCATTCGTCTTCATAAATCTAAAGCATAAGTTGTGTTGCATTTATTGCCAATATAAGCCGAATAAAATGCATTACATATGAATTAAGGCCAGAATAATGAGGAATATGGAGCGCAAGACCAAGCCATAATAAATCTTATATGCTATACATAATACAAAACACTTTACATTAATCGTCCACTATTATGACATAATTAATCTCATTATTACATCAATGCAATTGAAGATATACCTCACAACTATTGTTTAATTCTCTTCTAAATTGTCTTGTGTTGGCGTTGATGAGTAGCTATTAATGAGCGATATAATTTGCTACAGTATTATCTAAGGCTTACGCTTATCAACAATTTTGAGCTTCTCCTCTTTGTTCCCAAATAAATCTTGTTGACCTGATTTTGGCTCTGCAACTTTCTTCTCCGTGGTGCTGGGTTGTAGCGGCGTAGGTTTGGTGAGCAAGGTCACTTTTTTTACTTCATCTTGCGATAATTTATTGCCTATGGCCTTCCATCCTTTCACATCGATAAACTCATCTAAACTGATTTGCCAATCCTCTTTTAGCTTGGCTTTGCCTTTCACTATTTGCATCTCAATCAGCGGCTTCTTATGTGTGCTCACCACAGAAAGCTTAGAACCTTTTGACTCATCAATAAACAGGTAGCGCTGCTTTAGATTATTGGTTTCTATGGCAAAACGCTTGACATAATAATCTTTCTTCTCTCCATGATAATGAACGGCTGAAACGATGGTCTTATCCGAATATTTTTCAATCACTAGCAGATTGTCGAACTCAAATCGGTTGCTCATTTCAAAGTCGCTCAGTTCATAGGTTCCATCTTTATAGATGGCGAGTATATAATCACCTGTGTTAAACTCACCGAGATACTGACCACGCTCATCGCTATTAAGCCTTCCTACTAATGGATCATACCATATATGACGACCGCCTAAAGAGGACATCCCCAATTCAGTGCGAGCGATCTTTTTTATTGGCCATTTGGTAAGGATATTGCCGATGGATGTTTTTCCTTTAATTTCAAGATCGCGAAAATCGAAATCAAAAATTTTCTTTTGTGCAGCACAAGCTGGCGATAAGGTGACGTTGATAATCTCCGATTCCCCATTTGGATTAGCGCTTAAATACATAATTTTTGAATCCTTGTGATCCGTTGCAGCAGGGTACTCTTTATCGCGAATAAGGGAGGTAGCATGAAATCTTTTGGCATAATTGCGTTTTGAAGTGCCATCCCAATAGACTACATTGTAGGTGGTGCGTTCATCATTTTTTTTCCACACCGCTACATGGATTATGTCTTTGCCTACAAATACTTTGTCTGCAACTTTTGAGATTAGAAATTTACCGTCGCGGCGGAAGACAATTATGTCATCAATATTAGAACAATCACCTACGAATTCATCCTTTTTAAGTGAAGTGCCTATAAAACCATCTGTTCTATTGACATATAATTTTTCTGAGGCTATAACAACTTCAGCCACTTCAATGTTTTCAAAATTTTGGAGCTTGGTTTTTCGCTCTCTACCCTTGCCATATTTAGCCAGTAAATTTTGATAGTAGTTAATGGCATAAGTAGTAAGGTTAGCAAGATGGTGCTTGGTTTCCTCCATTTGCTTTTCTAATTCACGAATGTATTCGTCGGCTTTAAATGCATCGAATTTAGAAATGCGCTTGATCTTAATTTCAGTAAGTCTTACGATATCTTCTTCGGTAATTTCGCGGAAAAATAATTTCTTATATGGCTTTAATCCCTTGTCAATTGTTTGGATTACAGACTCCCAAGTTGTACATTCTTCTATATCGCGATAGATTCTTTTCTCAATAAATATTTTTTCTAAGGAGGATTGATGCCATTTATCTTCAAGTTCCTTGAGCTGTATTTCTAATTCTTTTTGCAGCAGTTGAACTGTTTGATTTACATTGATGCGCAGCATCTCATCGACTGATAAAAACAACGGCTTGTTATCGACGATTACACAAGAATTAGGTGATATAGAAACTTCACAATCGGTAAAAGCGTATAGGGCATCAATGGTGACATCAGGCGATATGCCAGGTGGTAGGGATAGCTGAATTTCTACTTCCTTAGCTGTATTATCCTGTATCTGTTTTATTTTTATTTTATTTTTATCACCTGCTTTGATAATTGAATCTATCAGGCTTCCAGTTGTAGTGCCATAAGGAATATCTCTTATGGCTAGGGTCTTATTATCAATTTTTTCTATCTGTGCCCTTACTCTAATTTTACCACCTCTCAGTCCACCATTGTAATTAGAACAGTCGGCTAGTCCACCCGTAGGGAAGTCGGGCATTAAGGATATTTTCTTTCCTTTGAGCAAGGCGATACAAGCCTCTAATATTTCAATAAAATTATGTGGCAATACTTTAGTTGCGAGACCTACTGCGATTCCTTCTACTCCTTGAAATAAAAGTAGTGGAAATTTAACAGGTAAAGTTACCGGTTCTTTTTTTCTGCCATCATAGGATAATTGCCACTCAGTAGTTTTGTGGTTGAATGCTACATCTAATGCAAACTTAGATAAGCGGGCTTCGATGTAACGAGGGGCCGCTGCGCTATCTCCTGTGCGTATATCGCCCCAGTTCCCTTGACAATCGATCATTAAGTCTTTTTGTCCTAGGTTTACCAGCGCTTCGCCTATGGATGCATCGCCATGGGGATGGTATTGCATTGTTTGACCTATAATGTTGGCTACTTTGCTATAACGTCCATCATCCATCTCTTTCATAGCGTGCATAATGCGTCGCTGTACTGGTTTGAGTCCATCTTCGATAGCTGGTACTGCACGCTCTAAGATTACATAACTAGCATAGTCCAAAAACCAATTTTCATACATACCGTCTATATGAATCACATTCTCTAATCCCTGTGATAAGATTGGTGATTCGCTGGTACCATTGTCTTCATTGCCCTTATTAAGAGGCTTCTTTTTTTCGGCCATATTCTATTTCTTGATTGCAAAAATAATAGGAACTAGCTAATTGATGAATTCAGCATTCGTTAATTATTCATATTGTCGTAGCAATTGATCCGATTTGTTCATTTTTTTCATTATTGTATTTAGCTATGGATGGATACATCCTGTTCATTATTGCAGTAAAATTAAAATGTGCATTCATAAGTGTGTATATAAGTTTTAGTCAATTTTGTGGTGTAGAACATTTGATAGGTTAGGGAAGCTCATTAATTGTGGCTAGCTGTATTGCATCAGCGATAGGAATAGTGGCCTGTAAAGGCCAGCCCCTAAAGGGCCGCAGCGAAGCGGAGCTATGGATAGCGCGACCGCCTGAAAAAAAACTGCTATTATTATTCAATTTTTTTTCAGGCGGGGATGCCCTCTAATCAATCATTATGCTCATTATTTCGATAAGTAAAATAAAAAAAAGCAGCAGACCTGCTAATGGCCTACTGCTTTATATTAATCACACAATGATTGTATAAATTATTGCTTGTTATTCATCTTTACTAATCACTATTTGATCATCTTGAATACTCAAGTTTATAGGTGTTTCTTTTTGGATATTTCCAGCTAATAATTCCTTGCTCAATGTATTTACAATTTCCTTTTGTATGGTGCGTTTCAGCGGTCTCGCACCATATTGCGGGTCATAACCTAAAGCAGCTAGCCAGTCCACCACATTCGCTTGATAATGCATAGTCAATCCTCGGTCGGCAAGCATCGCAACTAACTCATCTAACTGTAGTTTTACAATGGCCTTGATATCGGAACGCATCAGTGGTTGGAACATTATAATTTCATCAATTCGATTGAGAAATTCAGGTCGCATAGTTTTCTTCAAGAGCTCTAAAAGTTCGATCTTAGTGGTCTCCACTATGGATGCTTTGTTGACCTCATTGACACCTAAGAAATTGTCTTGTATGATGTGGCTTCCGAGGTTAGAAGTCATAATAATGATGGTGTTTTTGAAATTTACGGTACGGCCTTTGTTATCCGTTAATCGGCCATCATCAAGTACTTGCAATAATACATTATATACATCGGGATGTGCTTTTTCAATCTCATCGAGTAATACAACTGAATAAGGTCTTCGACGGATAGCTTCAGTGAGTTGTCCACCTTCATCATAGCCCACATAACCTGGTGGCGCACCTACTAAGCGGGATACAGTATGTTTCTCTTGGTATTCACTCATATCAATGCGAACCATTGCTTTTTCATCATTAAAAAGATAGTCGGCAAGTGCTTTAGCGAGCTCAGTTTTTCCCACACCAGTAGTCCCAAGAAAAATAAATGAGCCTATAGGTTTATTCGGATTTTGCAAGCCTGCTCTGCTGCGTCTTATCGCATCACTAACTGCTGATATAGCTTCTTCTTGACCTACTAAGCGCTTGTGCAATTCTTGTTCTAGTGACAATAATTTTATGCGTTCACTCTGCAACATTTTAGTTACAGGTATATTGGTCCATCGAGCCACCACGGCAGCAATATCATCGGCATCTACTTCCTCTTTAACCATCCGTTTTCCTGCATCTAAAGCTTCCAGTTGCTTGTGAAGTTCGGCGAGTTTATCCTCCGCTTCTTTGATTTTTCCATAACGAATTTCTGCTACACGACCATACTCACCGATGCGTTCTAATCGCTCCGCTTCAAGTTTGTACTGTTCGATTTCTTCCTTGATGGCTTGTAAGTTTTCCACGATGTCTTTTTCGTTTTGCCACTTTGCTTTAATGGCATCGCGATTTTCTTTGAGTGTAGCCAATTCCGCCTGTAATTTTTCAACCTTATCATCGGCATTTTCGCGGCGCAAAGCAGCAAGCTCAATTTCTATTTGTATAATGCGTCTTTCTATTTCATCGAGCTCTTCAGGCATTGAATTGATTTCCAATCTCAGTTTAGCTGCTGCTTCGTCAATCAGATCGATGGCCTTGTCAGGCAAGTAGCGATCGCTGATGTATCTAGTACTCAGATCGACTGAGGCGATAATGGCTTCGTCTTTGATACGCACTTTGTGATGGGTTTCATAACGCTCTTTGAGACCACGCATAATAGATATGGCATCTTCACGGTCGGGCTCATCGATAATCACTTTTTGAAAACGTCTTTCTAATGCTTTGTCTTTCTCAAAATATTTTTGAAATTCATTGAGTGTAGTGGCACCTACAGCTCTCAGTTCACCACGTGCCAATGCCGGCTTTAAGATGTTTGCTGCATCGAGTGCACCTTCGGAATTTCCAGCGCCTATAAGTGTGTGAATCTCATCGATAAAGAGAATAATTTCGCCATCAGCATCGGCGATCTCTTGAACCACAGCTTTTAAACGCTCTTCAAAGTCGCCACGAAATTTAGCACCCGCCATTAAGGCACCCATATCGAGGGCATAGATGGTTTTGGTCTTTAAGTTTTCAGGCACATCACCTTTTATTATTCTATGGGCGATCCCTTCTGCAATCGCTGTTTTTCCCACCCCTGGCTCACCTACTAGTACTGGATTATTCTTAGTCCTGCGCGAGAGGATATGCAGTACACGGCGTATTTCTTCATCACGGCCAATTACAGGATCTAACTTCCCATTCTGTGCGGCCTCATTGAGATTTTGGGCATATTTTTGCAATGCGTTAAATGTGCCTTCAGCGCCTTGTTCAGTAACCTTTTTCCCTTGTCGGAAGGATTGTACAGCTTTTTTGAGATCACCATAGTTCGCTCCTGCATCGTGCAGTAGTTGTGATGCATCAGACTTAACACTGATGATTGCTAATAATAAATGCTCCAAGGTAACAAACTCATCACTAAATTCTTTTGCAATGCTCTGTGCTTTCATGAGCACCTGATTAGCTGTACTGGAGAGGTATGCATTAGAAACATCACCGGTCTTGCCCAGCCCTTCCATTTTTTTTCGCGCTGCTTCACGCAAGGTAGCTACATTCACATTTACTTTCTTTAATAGATAACCCACTGTATGCTCATCCACATCCAGCAATGAAAGGAGGATGTGTATGGGTTCTATCGCCTGATTTTGTTGTTCAAAGGCAAGACTTTGAGCATTGCCCACAGCCTCTTGCGCTTTGATGGTAAACTTGTTTATATTCATCTTTATATATTTTTTTTACATGGAGAAATATGAAATTAATCGACCAATTGTGCAGCTAAACTTTGCTCGTTTACTCTGTTAGAAAATAGGACCCTAGCAAGCATTTTCAATATTCAAATGTTCTTATGGTAGCAGTCAGCTAAATGATCTCAGAATCACAATTGATAACCAAGAACTAATTTCACGCTTTATGTTTTATAATACGCTTTGCCATTCAATATTTTATGAAGGTACTGACTTGTATTTTAATCGCTAGGACCTAATAACTTTTGATCAACCGCTTATTCAAAAATAATATTGAGAAACAAGCAACCGAATCAATTTCAATAGATTCTAATTGTACAAGGTAGTGAAAATTTCTCGCATTGCGTATATATTTAATCAAATTCTCAAACCCTATACCAATGTAAATTATAACACAATATGACATATAAAATTAATTCATTCGGAAATAATTGCAGAGATTTTGAAAATTAAGTGACAAAATGGCTATTTTGAAATCTTCCTTTGATAATAAATTCCAAAAATGGGCGTTTGATGTTGGTATTTCCGAAATTGGGCTAGCAATTATGGAAAATTCATTAATTTTGAAGGCCTAATTTAGTAGTTGAAAAATCTTAGCATATTAACAATATATCCTGTTATTCTCACGTTTGATTTTTCTTGAATTTAATTTTATTTTGTTTATTCGAATAAAGTCGCCAAAATGATTGTCTAACCATCAAAAGTATATAAAGTGGGTAATCCTACGAAACCCAAAACAAATATAGTAGGCGCGATCCATTGGCAGTGTGATAGCCAAGTAATTTTTCTTCATCCTTAATTTTTTTTATGAAAATTCAAAATGTTTTTTTTGCAATGCTCTTTATGTTAGTGGCATTGTCTTCATGTCAAAAGGACATGTTAACCAGTTCAGGCGTTAATATTGATGTCGCCGATTTGCCAACATCAGCTAAGAATTATGTAGTTGAGAATTATCCTGATACGGAGATAGTTAGTGCTGTGGAGATAGCCCGCGATAGCAGGGATATGTACATAGCCATTCTGGACTCTGATGAACAGATCACATTTGACAAAGATGGTGATTATTTAGGTGGCGGTGATGGCAGCTATTTTGAAGGGTATAAGCACGGTGGCGGTTCTAATGGTCATGGAAATCATGGCGGAGGACACGGACCTGGTCATGGTCATGGACATCACCACCATTTAGATGGTATTCCATTAGATTCATTATCCGCTACGATCACTGATTATGTTACAGCTAATTATCCTGACTACACCATACGATTTGCGGCAAATGATTCTACTTGCCAGTTTGGAAACATCATTCGCGTATTTGCAGGACAGCAAGGGGTAGGACGGGTATCACTTGGTTTTGCAACTGATGGAACTTACTTATTTAGCAGCGAACGCAGCCATTATGATGAGTTGCCTCAAGCGATACAAGATGCTGTTACTGCCTTGTATCCTGACTATGAAGCACGAAACAGAGCGGCCATAATTACACTAGCCGATGGCAGCTTACAATATGTAGTTTTCTTGCACAATGATGCAGGTGGACTAAAAGTTACCCTAGCTGCTGATGGCAGCCTTGTATGCGAAGGATAAAAATTGCATTCAGTTATAGTACCTATTTTTTTGGCTCAAATTTTGTTTAAGGAATCAAATGAAAAAAATCATTCTGTTAACAGTACTATGTTTTGCTTACATTGCTATACTAGGGTGTAGTAAAAATCAAGCAGACGATTATACCAGCAATGTAGATTGTACCAATGTTGTGGCGGCAACTAATACTTATGATGGTTCCATAAAAACAATTGTCGATGCCAGTTGTGCCTATACAGGTTGTCATTCAGCCAGCAGTGCGGAATCAGGTGTTGACTTGAGTACTTTTGCCAAGGTGAAAGACGAATTTACCAATGGAAATTCACTTTGTACCATTTATCACGATTGTGAAGCGATGCCTAAAGGCACAGCTAAATTATCGGATGCAATTATTACACAAATTACTTGCTGGGTAAAGGAAGGATGTCCTCAATCCTAAGCTTGTAAAGTAGCAATAGAGTATATTTTAATGAATGCCGTTCCAAACTTTTTTTGGGACGGCATTTTTTTTGTCGTAACGCCTAAGGTTAGCTTTTTTAATGAATTGGGATAAGACGGATGGCAATTACTTGTAAGCACATAGAACACAATGGGGTAGGAGTCTCATTGACAAGGCTGTAATTTATAGATATTGTCAATGATTAACTCATTAGCTTAATAATTGTTTTGAAAGAAACAATCCATCTCGTATTAATGACTAATAGTTCCAAGTCCTTGTCGATCGTTCAAGCGTTGAAATAATAAAATAGTCTTATATTTCGGCATTAATTGCAAATTATACATTGGTACTTTATTTGCAGTAAGCATAAAGCAAACGCATAATTATGGGTAAAAAATTAATAAAAATCATTGGACTTCTGTTATTATTATTAGTTATTTTTGGGATTTGGTATAAGTTTAAGAACATTCCACCCAAAAAAATCGCCTTGGATAATTGGCAGGTATCACTATATAAGGGGCCTGTATTGGATGTTAATAATATTCAGAAACCAGCATTAGTCAATTTTTGGGCTTCTTGGTGCAAGCCTTGTGTGGAGGAGTTTCCTGTCATAGAAGCTGTACATAAAGCTACGTTAGCAAAGCATTGGTCAGTGATGGCATTTACCTATGAGGATACTACTAAGATTTCTGCTTTCCTCAAGGATAAAGACTATTCGTTTAATTTTGGATCAATCGTGAAAGGTGCGCATACGCCAGAGGTAAATTCTTATCCAACCACCTATTTTGTCAGTCCTAAAGGAGAAGTCGTATGGCGTCATGTCGGCATGCTCGAAAAATCTGCTGATGAAATCATCGCTGAAATAGAGGAGGCTGTTGCAAAATCAGAAGCTCAATAATATTTCTGTTTTTATTAAGGATTTTTGGGAATGCTTAAATACAAAAAAGCGAATGAAGAGGGTTTTATACTCCTACAATCACTAGCTCAAAAAATATGGCAAGAACATTACATAACAATCATTAGTCAAGCTCAAATAGACTATATGCTTGATGGGATCTATAGCTATAATTCATTGCTTGAGCAAGCCCATAATGGTCAAGAATTTTATTTAATACAGCTCGAATCAACGGATGAACACATCGGTTTTTTTGCCATAACACACAAGGATGATCATTGCTTACTCAATAAATTGTACATGGATTTGGCATTTCATGGCAAGGGAATTGGTACATTGGTTATGGATGTTATTGTTAATATGGCTAAGAATAGAAAAATGCTAAAACTATTTGTAAACAGGCAGAATTTTAAGTCTATTAATTTTTACTTTAAGAATGGATTTAGGATTGAAAATGTGGTTGAAACCGAAATAGGAAATGGATTTTATATGAGTGATTTTGTTATGGTAAAAGCTTTAAATGTATAACCAGTTTAATTTTATATTTTGAAAATACTCATACTAGGAGGCACTAGATTTGTAGGACGCCATTTTGTAGAATCGTTGCTAGCTAGTGATGGGAATAAACATGATATTACCATCTATCAGCGAGGCAAAACGAATGCTGATTTTTTTCCAAATATTCCACGAATATATGGTGATAGGGAGGAATCAAGCTATGAGGAATTAGCTGGTAATTATTATGACATGGTAATTGATTTTTGTGGTTATCACCCTACCTCTTTAAAGAGATTGATTGATCGTATGCAGGATCGAATTGGTCATTATATTTTTATCTCCACAGTATCCGTTTATGATACTACCATCCAAAGAACTTATGATGAAGATGCGCCTGTGTTAGATTATAATTCAATGTTAGACAAGCAAGGTGATGCTTCTTATTATGGTGAACGAAAATCGGAATGTGAGCGACTGCTAATGGATGTAATTCCCCTTAAGCTTACGATATTGAGGCCAGGTCTTATCTATGGCCAATATGATCACACGGATAGACTTTATTACTGGATCTATCGATGTGTCAATAATTCAGAGTTTATTGTACCAGCAGAAGCTAGTATGTACAAAATGAATTTTACCTATGTCAATGATCTAGCGCATATTATCTTAGGTGCTATGGAGAATCGATTGCCGAAGGTTATTTATAATGCCACAACTCAGGAAGCTAGCTCATTGAGTTACAAGTTGTATTCTATTATGAGTAATGTAAGTACACATCCTAAGCTTTATAAGATGAGTCAGCTTATGCTTGACCATCAAGGGCTGAACCCTTGGACTAAATTCCCTGTATATTATCCACAAAATCTTGTGTATCCATGTCATTCAATAGAATCGGACAGTGGACTAAAATTTTCTTCTTTTAGTGCGAGTCTTGAGTCCTTGATCCCTTATTATAAAGAACTAGGTTATCCCATTCCAAATTATGGTTTGTCATTAGCAGAGGAGGTCAAAATCATTCAGCGATTTACCCAAGTATAATCTGAATTTGTAGAACAGTGGAACTGGGTTTGTGAATTAAAATAGTGTTGAGTTAATATTTGATTTTTTCAATTGTAATGCTAGGTATAGTTTTGTGATTTTTAGGCGTTCTGAGAAAGATAAAATTTTATAAGTCAATGCTAGGCATGCCTGAAGATCGTCTCAAGGCTTGGCAATATGACGCGCTAAAAGGAAACTTAGCCGGCTAAGTAATTCTTTTTCGCTAATTCCTTTGCTCAATAGCTGTTAGTTGATTTGATTTTAGGAGGAAAGTGGTTGTATGCTGGAATAAAACTGTTTGATATTATTCATTGGTTTAATTGAAAAGGTAGTTGCAGGTTAATTTTCTATTTTATTTTGGCGATGCCTCCGGCCCGGGCTGCTCCAGGCTACACTGCGTTTCGGTCTTGTCCGCTGTCTCCCTTATATTCTTTTTACAACGAATACTTAACTTGTCTAAAAGCCTCTTCAGCATCAATTCGAGTGGTGGAGGGAGTCAGCGGACAAGACTAAACCATTCCGCATCCCTATCGCGAAACGCGATTTAGGATTACCGATTTAGGATTTACTACACTGAAGCTTGTTGCAGCAACTGCACTAGGTCCAGTGTCTAGAGTCACGTTTCTAGTGTCAATTAAGCGATAACCGATTTAGGATTTACGATCCTGATGTATGTTGAAGAAATGAGTTAATGACCAGTGTCCATAATCCAGTGTCTGGTTAGAGCGATTTGCAATAATACAATAATGATTTCATTCCTTCGGGGTATTGTAACTTGTATGTTTAATGCAAGGATATTATTAATCGATGTCTTGTATTCATTCTTCCATTTTACATAATTCGTTTTTGCTGCATATGGCCGAAGGATCGCAATGGTAGCCCACAGCGACTTGTAATAGGTTGTAAATAGTGCATAAAAGAAGAGTATAGTATCATTGTATAGTTAATGTAATAAGTTTATTAGGAGCGAGGACTACAAATGGAGAGCCTGGTCCTGCACAATAGTATAAAGTTATAATATTATGGAGGGTTCTTGGTGCAGGACGGCCCCAAATTAACTTTAGAATAAACTAAAAATATGGAGCTAATTAAACTATTTACTATTGTATTGCTTTGATCGATTTAGTACAACAAGAATTGTGACAATTGCCATTGCTTAGATCAGGACTAAGATAGGGTATTCCCAAGTTTAATCCGCGAATAATCAATAAGATCCCTACTAGGATAATCATTGCGTTTGTAAGTCTTTGCGCATTAAAGTTTAGCTTTGTCAATATTTTTTGACCAAACAAAATATAGATAGTCATAAGTGGCCAAGTACCCATACCAAATATAAACATAAATAAACTGGAATAGGTAATATCGGCCCATACTGAAGCAGTTATAAGTGCAGTATATACAAGGCCACAAGGCAATAATCCATTTGCTACACCACGTATGAAAAATGTAAGTGGTTTAGTATTTATATTTTTAGAGAAAGTAAAAAGTTTATTGATTGCACTTAGGGGTACCCATATCGTTTTTACTTGTAGATTGAAAAAATATTTCCCTATTAGAAAGATAAATATCATTAATCCTAAGGCGATAGAAATTTGGCTTTGATATTTAGATAGGGATATTGCCCATCCTAGACTTCCTACAATGATTCCAAACAGCGCGTAGGTAAATGCGCGTCCTAGATTATAAAGCGTTATATGTGCAAATTTGGTTGCTGTGGTACTATGTGCCAGTGGCAAGGTTATTGCAAGTGGACCACACATACCAAGGCAGTGTAGCGATCCTACTATACCGAGCACAAGTGCCGATGATATAAGCGCTAGTAAACTCATTGCACCATTAATGTGTTTTCATATAAATAGCTATTGCCATCATAATCCCACAAGATTTTATAAGTATAATAGCCCGATTGCATGGCTCTCAGTGGAATGATTAAGTTGTTCAAACTATTTTGTATATCAAATGACTTGTCAAGTTTTTCATCAGATGGTCTTTGGAAGCTTACTGTGAATTTTGACAATTGACCATAGGTATTTACAGGAAGTGCAACGATTAAGGAGTCTGATTTTTGTATAGGCTCATCGATACCTCCAGCTCTTAAAACATTGTTCCTTGAGTTAATGGTCTTTTGATAATTCAATTCTTTTTCATAATAATTTGTTTCTACGAGTTGCACATTTTGCTGGAAAGAAAAATATACAAGTCCGAGCATGCTTGCAATAAAAAGTATGCATACGATTGCGATGGCGTGACCCCAGTTCATAATATTAAAATATTGGACCTATAAAATTTGTTTCTAACATATCAATTTTTTCTCCATCTAAATAGATGCCTATTTCGAGATTTGTTTTGCGCTCATTGAGTTGCTTAAGTGGCGCCATAACAAAGAAAGTGAAACTATTCATTGACTGTGCGCCTATATGAATTTTGGAATCGCCCACTACCGAAATTTCAAATGGATGATTTTCTACTTTGAAATCTAGTTTGCATTCTTTAGGAGTCTTGTTTATGATTTTTGTATTGTAAAGATTGGAAACGGTAAGACTATCTTTCATTTGATAGATCTGTCCAGCTGTCCTACTTATGTGGGTACTTATAGACTTATTAGTCGAGATAAAAAATGCGATGATGGCTAATAATAATACGAGCACCACGGAATAAGCTTTTATGCGATTGGTGAATGCAAAAGGCTGCTTGTCGGCAATACTGTTTTCACTTGCATATCGAATCAACCCTTTGGGCAAGCCAGTTTTGTCCATCATAAAATCGCAAGCATCAATACAAGCTGTACACCCCACACATTCCATTTGTAAGCCATCTCTTATGTCGATACCAGTGGGACACACGACTACACACTGGTGACAATCAATACAGTCTCCAAATTCCCGTGGTAGTTTTTTTGAAAACTTTGCCCTTGGTTCTCCTCTATTATAATCATAAGCAATTTGCATGGTATTCTTATCGAATAACACCCCTTGAAGACGACCATAAGGACAGATTGTGGTGCATACGATTTCTCGAACATAGGCAAATACAACATAAAACATAAGCGCAAAAAACAACAATCCCGCAAAGAGGGATAGATGTGCGGATATTCCTTCTTCCATCATCTTAAACAGGGCGTCCACTCCGAGAATGTAAGATAAAAACGTAAGTGAAATGAGGTAGGAGATTATAAAATAGATAGCATGCTTTGTAATTTTTTTAGCGAAATAAGTCCCATTTTTTGGACCATTGTTTAGCTTCTTTTGTGCTCCTGGTGAGCCTTCTATCAGCCATTCTATAGGTCGAAATACAAACTCCAAGAAAATAGTCTGGGGACAGGCCCAGCCGCAAAAAAGCCGACCATAAATAATCGTGAAGAGCGCAATAAAAATTACAAAAGCAATTAAACTTAAAGCGATGATGTAAAAATCTTCAGGCCAAAATACCTTTCCAAAAATGATAAATACTCCATCCACAATATTGAATTGTAAAAAAGGCAATCCATTTACTTTGATAAATGGCATTGCAAAAAAGACAACAAAATATAAAATAGTAAAGTAAGTCCTATACTTGAAGAACAAGCCTTTTACCTGTGCTGCATATATCCACTTTCTTTTACCTTGCTCATCCACCGTACTAACTCTGTCACGGTAGGACTTCGCATTTAATAATTCATTGTCTTCCATTTTTCAATATTAGATGAATAATACTTTATTATTTATTTGGGTGTGTTCAGACTGTCCTTTACTACGGCTGCTTGTGCAGTGGAATCGCCTGGGGTAGTGGAGGCTGCGGTATTTGTTGTTGCTGTCGATTCAGAATAGAGTTCACCTTGAGCAGGTTTTTGATTTGGTGGATTGGAACCTTTAAGCGACTTAACAAAGGAGGTTACTTGTCCTATTTGCAAGCCTGAAAGCTGCTCCTTCCATGCAATCATACCTTTGCTGGGAACTCCATAACGAATGGTCTTAAAAACATCATTTATCTTGCCACCATGAATCCAGAAATCATCGGTGAGATTAGGACCAGTACCCCCTTCTCCTAAGCTGCCATGACAAGCCTTACAGTTTTTATCAAAAATGGTTTTACCTTCGCTGATGTCAGCAGAACTCATCATTGTAATTGAATTTTCATCCACTGAATTTTTTTGGTTCTTGAGAAACTCCGCTAGTCTTTCCTCCTCTTCCTTTACTGATATCTCATATTCTTCGATACTCAATGGCGCTGAACGTGCCACATGGTAAATATACATGTAAGTAAAAGCGAAAACAATTGTAGATAGAAATCCCAACTTAAACCAGGGTGGGGTGATGTTATCCAACTCTCTGATGCCATCGTAATTATGGCCTGTATCAAGTTTTGCTTCTTGATCTAATGGTTGAAATTCATTGGCTTTTTCCCATACTTTCTTAAGGATAGATTCCTTGCTCTTAGTGGCTTCTATAGCATCATCAATCCCTGTTAACTGTCTAATTATTTTTATAAAATATAAAATAATGACAACCTCGGCAAGTATGACTGCCATTAGGAATAGCAATGTAAAATCTATATTGCTCATGATGCCACTGGCCTTAGCGGCAGTTGTTTCAGCTGCTAACAATGAATTGGTTCCAAAAGCGCTGAGTGCCAGAATTAGGATGCTTACAATTTTTGACTTATGATCAGTTTCATTTTTTTGTTTGTTATATTGAATGGCTCCTAATACCGAGTTCGATAAGATAAATATAACAATTAACAATAAAAATGCTACTGCAATAAGAAACCATTTAATATTTATTTCATTGCCAGTTACTGGTGTTGTTGCCTCTGGTGAAACTGCACTTAAAGCTAGTGGCAGCGCAAACAACATAAATAAAGCTATATACTTTTTCATAGATCTTATTTTATTTTTTTGGAACAAGATTACCCTCACCTTCTTCTTCATCGAATGGAATATTTTTCATCCTATTAATAGATGAATCACTACTGCCAAATGCCCAAAATGAAATGAGAACAAAAAACACAACAAATAATATGAGGGATATCAATGGATATATTTGTATATCGATAATATTCTC
>CAYZQX010000043.1:0-17238 GCA_964480615.1 uncultured Chitinophagales bacterium
ATTGTGTGGACAATGTATTGAGCGATTGTATCAGTCCTAATTCATTAGCAGTGGTAGCAGTGTCAACGACTATACCTTGTTGTGTAACACCAGCAACACCTGAGTTGAGTGTCACTCAAAATGAATGTGCAACAGAATTAGGATCATTTGGTGTAGCGACAGCTTGCGGAACAGGAACATATATAGAATACAGCACCGATGGAGGCAGCACTTGGTCAACAACCTTACCTGCTTGGTCGGATGGCACTAGCTTGATTGCACATTGTGTGGACAATGTTTTAAGCGATTGTATCAGTCCTAATTCATTAGCAGTAATTGCAATTGAAAACGATGATCTCGATAGCGATGGAAATCCTAATAACACCGATCCACATTTGTGTTTGCCAAAGAGCAATGATGATTATTTATTCGCTCCTGTGGGAATAATAAGTACAATAGATATATTATCTAACGATGATTTTTTACCTGGAATAAATACCACCTTACAAGAAATAACTGGTACAGCCTTAGGAACTAAGTCTTTTAATCCTCTTACTGGACAATTTAGTTATACGCCATTAAATTCTGAATCTGGTGCATCTTTAGTAGTTGAGTATAAGGTTTGCTATACCAATTTGGGCATAAATACTTGTTCCCAATCAACTATATTCATTACTGTTCCTGCAATCGCAGCACCTATTGATACTGATGGTGATGGAGTATATGACGATACAGAGACAGGTGATAGTACTGATCCATTAAATCCTTGTGATTTTTTAGTTACCAGTATTGAGACGGTTGCAACCAGTGAAGGAGATTGTGATGGTGATGGTGTGTTAAATAGATTGGAAACTAATGGGATTGATGGCAATCCTTCTTCTGCTTATGATAATACTGACCCTACCGATCCTTGTGATTACAATTTAATACAGGTTGTTACTAATTTGGCAATTGCTGATTGTGATGAAGACAATATTAGCAATGGACAAGAAATAGAAAATGGTACCGATCCATTAGATCCTTGTAATGGATTTGCAATACTTGCACAGATTGATTGCAATACAGATGAAGGTACATATATGGTCGCCATATCCATATTGGGAGAAAGTTCTGGCACTTATTTTGTATCATCAACACATCAGAATGGTTATACAGGAATGGTTACAGGATCCTTTACCGATGGGCCATTTGAGTCAGGGCTTGGTTATAGTTATACAATAATAAAAGCCGACAATCCAAATTGTGAGCTTACAAGAAGCGGCGAGATCATAGAATGTATTGTTACACCTATTGAATTGGTAGCGTTTAATGGTTATGCGAATTCAAATTATAACCAATTAAATTGGGTAACTGGTTCAGAGATTAACACTAGTCATTATGTGTTGCATCGTTCATTAGATGGTATTCATTTTTCACCTATTACATCTATGAATGCTATAGGTGCTGAGAATGAATTTACTACTTATACTTATAAGGATTTTGACGTGAAAGTTGATGTTTATTATTATCAAATAGAGATAATCAATATTGATCAATCTGCTTCAAAAACTGAAATAATAAAGGTTGATAGGGAAAATAAAATTGAACAATATTTGACAGCATATCCAGTCCCCACTAGAGATTTTATAACAGTTTACTGGAATAGTGAAAGTGATTTGGCAATAGAGATGGAAATAGTGGACGTTATAGGTCGCAAACTAATGAATCTAGATCTTACATCTAAGGAAGGCGAAAATTCTCAGGTGATAGATATAAGTTCATTAGCGACTGGCAACTATTTTATTCGGATGATCGTAGAGGATGAGGTTGTGGTAAAGCAAATTATCAAAGAATAATATTGTCGCTGACAAATTATTGTTGGGCTGTCCATTTATGGGCAGCCTTTTTTTTTGCCACTGACTGAAAGTAAGATACAGAGGTGTTCCTATCATCATTTTATTAAACTCTTATTCATAATGTGTAGGCTCTAATTCATTATGGCGATACCTCCGGCCCGGGCTGCTACAGGCTACACTTCGTTTCGGTCTTATTCGCTGACCCCCTATTATTCTTACTTATACATAGATATAAGTAATCCAAACAACAATTCAATCAAAGAAATTATCGTATAGGGAGTCAGCGAATAAGACTAAACCATTCCGCATCCCTATCGCAAATACAAAGTATGGTGATTCACTACAGCATTGGTTAATCTATAACAGTAGCATAATCTATTTTAACTCTCATTCTATGCTGTGGAGAATAAATTTCTGATTCGGTGTAATAATGATTTGATGCAATAAGTTAGCTGATAAGTCGAATACAGCATCCATTATATGAGGTAGCTTACTTTTATAATTTTATAAATACCTGAATTAGTAATTTAACTTGTTTATTTCCTCTAATTACAATATTAGTTTCTATATCATATCTATTCAAAAATATTAGCCCTAGTATATACGTATTGCTAAAAACCGTATCTTATGTTTCCATATAACAGCTTAACAAAGCAGTAAGGATTAATGATGAGGTAATTTTTACCTGTGCTTCAATTTATTATTTATTATACAGGAATGTACTAGTTAAAAAAAACCAATTTATTGCAATCAAATGATGAAAATGGTGAGGACCATTTTCCAACTGATTTATCTTTAAAATTGAGTACTGGATCACCTCCATCCGAATCAGAATTTTCAATGAGTTCTGAATTCCATTGTAATAACTGATCGTTTACAATTTTAAATTCTATTTCTTCTGACTGATTAGAACCTTCGATCATATAATTGAAATAACCACTTATGGTGTCATTTTTAATTCTGCCTGTAATTACACCTATGGCACCGTCTTTTTCATAAGGTAGCCATTCCATATTACCAGTAATCTTATTGTTAGTATTAAAATTAATTTTGATCTTTGTACTATCTTCATTGTTATTACCCTCGGTAAGCAAATAACATCGCTGGCCTTCGTATGCTATGAACTGTGCAGGTTTATTTACATTTATGTCGGCTTTAGGCTCTGTCTTGTTTTCAGCGGTGTTGCAACCTAATATTGCTAGGAACATTAGAATAGAAATGGAACCAAGTAGTTTTTTCATCAGGCGATTGATTTTTAGGTAAATATAGAAATTTTATTACAAAACCCGCTAAAGAATTCTGTTATAGATAAAGATTGTTCTTCCATAAATTTGTTAATCAGCAAGTCCTGGTGCTAGGGTATGGACTATAATCATCACCTCTAGCAGATTCATTACATAAATTTGATAGATATTTGCACTAGATTTTAAATCTGGTTAAAATCGAAAAGCAGAATAATATGGAAAATAATAAAAAACCATCCTCTATAAAGCCAAAAGTTTTTAAGCCTTTCGCCGCGGAAGGAAATGACAAAAATTTTAGCTTAAAGAAGTTCACCCCACCTAAAGAAAAAAAAACTTTTGATCCAAATGTACTGAATAGTATTCCTAAACAAAAAAACAATCCTTTACATGGTGTTAGACTAGATACCATACTAGAGTTCTTGGTTCAAAAGTACGGATGGGAAGTTTTGGGACAAAAGATTAATATTAGGTGCTTTAATTTTGATCCCTCCATTAATTCTAGTCTGAAATTTTTAAGGCAAACTCCTTGGGCAAGAACAGCTGTAGAAAATCTCTATTTGGAGTCATTGTAAAAAATTGTTTTGTGAAGATATTACCATCTATTTCTATTCGCTCAGTCATTGATAGGAACAGTTTTAAGTATTATAAAAGAAAATACGCGTAAGGATTAACATATTTATTTTTACTAACATTAAGACAGTGTAATCAAAACTATGCATTGGAGTATTGACATTAGTAATTGGATAGCAGTCACCAGACCCTGGACGCTGGATAATGGACACTAGACTTTATGTAGTTTCTGCCAGAAACATCCTGATCGCAAATCAATTAATAGACATAATGCAGTTGCTGAAATAGCTCAAGATCGTAAATCGAAAATCGTTAATCTTGAATCGTGAAAAAGCGATAGGGATAGTAGGGGTTTGTGCTGCGGTGGCGGGCTTTCTACAGTTTTAAAATAGTATTGCCGAAAGCCCGCCACCACAGTACCGTAGCGCAGCGAAGCCCCGAATAGCCCGGGCCGGAGGCATCGCCATAATTGTGGTAGTATGAACTAACTAATTAATGATTTTAATAATGCATAACCTTTCTTTTCCTATCATTTTGAATTATAGAATACTTCCTCATTAAGTTGTCTGACGTAATTGAAATTGTCTTGCTTGCTCAAGATCTTCTAATGTATCAATTCCAATGCTAGGACTTTCTACAGTTATGGTTGTGATCTTAAAATTATTTTCAATCCACCTTAATTGTTCTAATTGCTCGCTTTGCTCTAATACACTTGTGGGTAATTGACTAATTGCTTTTAGTGTATCGGTATGAAAGAGATATACGCCTAGGTGTTGGTAATAGGTAGGAGGCTCAACATTTTGATCACGGTGAAAAGGTATAACCGATCGTGAAAAATAAAGTGCTTCTCCATTTATTTTTTTTACGCATTTTACTTTTGACATATTGGATACCTCGGATGTATTGCTTAAAGGAGCTATAAGTGTTCCTATTTGAAAATTTTGATTTAGTTCATAAGATTGGATTAGTCGTGTAAAGTAATCGGGATTGATGAATGGTTCATCGCCTTGAATATTTAATATACAATCAAAGCCATCTCCTATGTACTCCGCTACTTGTGCACAGCGATCAGTTCCACTTTTGTGCAATGGGCTAGTCATCACCACTCTAGCACCAAATTTTATGGCTTCTTTCATTATACTTTCGTGGTCGGTAGCTATTACTAAGCTATTGATTTCCTTGCATTTAAGTGCATTGATCCATACAAGTTCTATAAGCGATTTTCCATTTATTTTTTGCAAGGGTTTATTGGGCAATCGTGTAGAAGCCAATCTAGCAGGGATAATACCTAATACTTTTGTCATACGCGGGAATATGTTGAAACCAATAGCAATGATAATATTTTTTACACGCTTGTATTAGAAGTCGTATTTTTGCCGTTGTAAATCATGATTGTTTCATTTATCAACCCACCTATGATAAAGCTGTTTTTATATTCTTGTTTTTTTCTTTTTTATTGCTTCTGTGGCCTTGTTATAAATGCCCAGCAAAACATAAGTCGTGAGTGCAAAGAGGTTCGACTCTTTGAAGATGAAAAAGGATTTGTACTTCATGAAGTGATGACAGGGGAAACCCTTTATGGAATTTCTACTTGCTATGGCACTACGGTAGAAAAGCTCAAAAAAGACAATCCTGACTTGACGAATGATCGCATAGAAATCGGTCAGCTTATAGCCATCGATCCTGATGACATCAATAAGGATTTAGTACATGTAATCAAGATAAAAAAATCCGCTAATAAAGTTAAGTCCTCTACAGCTGGGTCGGTAGCTAGCAATGAAAAATTTACTCACATTGTATCTAAAGGCGAAACCCTATTTGCCATCAGTCAAAAGTATAAGCTGGCTCAGGACTCCTTAAAGGTTTGGAATGGCATGAGCAAGGGGGATATTCAGATAGGACAGATCATTTTCTTAAAGCGCGTAAATGCCTCTGCCTTTCCTGCAAGACAAGTAATAGAAAAAGAGCCATCTGTAACTGAAATAGCTAAAAATACCTGTACTACCACATCTAAGGCAAGTTCCGCTGAAAGCAAAATCCCTGCAGCTATTCCCGCTCATAAAGACAGTGATAATTCTTCTAAGGTAGCTGAAAAGAAAAAAGTTGAACCTAAGGATACCAAGGCTAGTAGTGATGAAATATGTGAAGAGGACAAGCACCTAAGCGGTAATGAAAATACCGGCAGTCCTATTTATTACAAAGTAAAGAAAACGGATAATCTATTTAGGATTGCACAATCCAATAAAGTAAAAGTGAATGATATAAAAAACTGGAACAATATGCCATCCGATGATTTACAATTAGATCAAATGATCATAGTAGGTTATGGAAGTGGGAAGGCTGTAGTCCCTGAAATTGTAGCCTCTACTGCCACTGTGCCTGCACCGCCTAAGGTGGACACAGAAATGAGTTATATAGAAAAAATTGTAGAAGAGCAGAACCAAAATTTCAAAACCCAATACTTGGAGCTGGGTGGTTCACCTCATGCCAATAAGAGCTCCAAATCAATTGTCCCATCCACTTGGATGCTCGGAGATATATCACACGATCAGAACCTATTTATCTTGCATAAGACCGCACCTATGCACAGTATAGTAAAGCTTAGAAATCCAAATAATAATAAAATATGCTATGCTAAAGTGATAGGTCCGCTGCCAAATATCTATGAAAATGGAAAAGTTGACCTTAAAGTTACCTCTGGTATTGTAAAAAAATTAAATTTGCGGGGCAAAAGGTTTCCACTGGAGTGCACCTATTATCCCAATGAATAATATTCGCGATGAAAAAAATATATAATAATATCCTCGAGACCATTGGCAATACGCCATTGGTAAAACTCAACAAAATAGCAAAGGATTTGCCTTGCGATGTATATGTAAAAATAGAATCATTCAATCCAGGCAATTCCATCAAGGATCGTATGGCATTAAAAATGGTTGAAGAGGCGGAGAAGTCTGGTCATCTAAAGCCCGGCGGAACGATCGTGGAAGGCACCAGCGGCAATACGGGTATGGGACTTGCATTAGCAGCGATTGTCAAGGGCTATAAATGTGTATTCACTACCACTGATAAGCAGTCTAAAGAAAAAGTGGACATTCTCAGAGCTGTAGGAGCTGAGGTGATCGTATGCCCTACCGATGTGGAAGCTGATGATCCTAGGAGCTATTACAGCACTGCTAGACGTATTTCAGAAGAAACCCCCAATTCAGTATATATTAACCAATACGACAATCTAGCTAATCGCCAAGCGCATTATGAACAAACCGGTCCTGAAATATGGTCACAAACCGATGGAAGAATAACCCATTTAGTAGTAGGGGTAGGGACGGGTGGTACCATCTCCGGAACTGGAAAATATTTGAAGGAACAAAATAATGCAGTGCAATTATTGGGTATTGATACCTATGGATCAGTCTTAAAAAAATACCATGAAACAGGGGTTTTCGACGAAAAGGAAATACACCCATACATCACAGAGGGCATAGGCGAGGATATCATTCCATTGAATATTGATTTTGGTATCATCGATCACTTTGAAAAAGTGACTGATAAGGATGGCGCAGTAATGACACGCCGATTGGCTAAGGAAGAAGGTATATTCGCAGGTTATTCTGCTGGTTCTGCTATCGCTGGGGTATTGCAAATGAAAGATAAGTTCAAGGCAGGGGATCTTGTCGTAATTATCCTACACGATCATGGTAGTCGTTATGTAGGAAAATTATACAATGATGATTGGATGCGTGATCGCAAATTTTTAGATGAGAAACCTTCCAATGTAAAAGCCATTGTAGAGCGCAAAAAAATCAAAGAATTTATTACTGTTTCAGCTGCTGATACCATCCGAGAAGCCTTTCAAAAAATGAAAGACAAAGGGTTGTCACAGCTTCCAGTAATGCACAATGGCAGTGTAGTAGGAAGTATCAGTGAACAGATGATTTTAGAGGCATTCATTAGTGGGAAAGGTAATGCTGATAATCCCATCAGTCAAGTAATGGGCGCAGTATTTCCTCAGGTTGAGTGGTATGATCCCATCTCTATTGTTTCGAAACTGATCAATAAAGACAATTCAGCTGTCCTTGCTAAAGATAAAGCTGGTCGTCATCATATCATTACTGAATATGATTTAATTGAGGCTATGGCTTAGTTATTACGTTATATTTTGACATGTATTTGTTTTGATTTACGATGACCATCTTATTGAATCCCTGTTTCATCGTTTTGCACAAGAACCGCCGCGACGTATCGTATGTCTTGTCCCATCACTTACTGAAACGCTCTTAGAATTATCGCTAGCGGATTATTTGATAGGAAGAACAAAGTATTGCATTCATCCTGCTGGATTAGTTGCCGATATAGAAGTAATTGGTGGTACTAAAAACCCGAATGTCGATCATATAGTCAGGCTATTTCCTGATTTAATCATTGCCAATAAAGAAGAAAACAGGAGAGAAGATATTGAATTGCTGAGCGCACATAGACCCGTATATCTTACCGATATACAGAACATAGATGATGTATATTCCTTTATAACAAATATTTCCCGCTTATATAATGGCATAGAGGTAATAGCTCAAAATAGGATCGAGGAAATATCTAGGAGCTGGGCTCAATCAGAAGTAATTCTAAAGGGTAATTGCTTGTATTTAATTTGGCGCAAACCTTTTATGGCAGCGGGTTGTGATACATTTATACACACTGTGTTAACCCATATAGGTTTTGAAAATTTACTAGTCGATCAGGCGCGTTATCCAGTTATAGAGGAAGCCTATATCACTCAGCAAGACCCTGAATTTATCCTCTTGAGCTCTGAGCCATATCCCTTTACCACCAAGCATATTCACGAAATTCAAGCATTGAGTCCAACATCAAAAATATTATTGGTTGATGGCGAAATATTTAGTTGGTATGGGGTAAGGTTAATCAAGCTCGCTGATTATCTAAGGCAGCAAATATTGCCCTACTTCAATGGTAGCTAATTGGTTGGCAATAACGCATTTTATGTTACATTAGTTGCCAGCTTTAGACATCACTCACCAGGGTGATAGATGCGTTCGGCATTTTTCAATACCCAATTTCTATCGAGCGATTCCTGCTTGGTTTTGCCTTCACTGTACAAGGGCATTTGATCAGTGCTGTGCACATTATCTAAGCGAGTACTACTACCAAAAGGCAATAAGGTTTCGAGTGACACAGAGCCATCTTTATTAAAGGCGACAAGCTGTGTATAAGAATCTCCGACGAATGGAGTCATCCTCCCTTTTTTATAGGGAGCTGGATAATTAGGACTTAGCACATCGGGTAGTCCTGATATAGGCACTGAAATATCTCCCCTATAAAGACGGACTATATCCCCTAGACCTACCCATTGTTTATCAAAGTGGCGTTTGAGGTATTTTTTTGCATTGCGCAAGCTCGTAATTAACTCTGACTCCTTAGGCACTTCAAAACCATTGTTTAGCTCCATCGCACCATAGTTTTTTCTCTTAAAAAGGTCATTGCAAGTCAAGTAAAATATTGCAGCACCTTTGCTATCATACTTAGAATTTCGATCCCATTTTTTTAGTAAATTGATCTCCGCTGAAAGATCGCTGTACTTGTTGCTGTCTAATGTAAATAGCGGTGCTACAGAATGTAGGTATTTGCTGGATAGAGGCAAACTGTAATCAAACTTAATTGCTTTTTGAATTTTAAAATCTATTTTTTTTTGTGTGTTAAATACTTCACTGAATTTTGCACTTCTGTTCGTTTCTGTTCTCACTATGCCCATAGTGGGCGGAAAATTTTCAGGCTTTGGACAGTAATTAGTGCAAGTGGATTGAAATGGTTCATTGTTCATATTAAAGACATAATTGCAAGGTGGATTTAATACTTGTGGCAGCTCTTCAACAGTATAAAAATTGTTCCACACATAGCTTGTATCACTTGTACTCAACGCTTTAGTATAATCAAAGCCTGGTTTTCGTTTAGGGATTAAGGAATTAAATAGATAATAGATATTATCAGATCGATCGGCATATATGATATTATATCTTGGCAATTCCTGCATAGCTAAGACCTTCATAAAGCCATCATAATCCTGCGCCTTGTTCATATAATAGTACTGCTCTAAGCCTCTGTTTTTCAGTAATCCAGGAAACCGAACAGCATAATATCCATTTTTGTTTTTGAGTACTGGACCATACTTACTTGTATAAGTTGTCTTCTTTATTGGAATATTAATCAATCCAAATTTTACTTTCAGTTTTACCTTTTGTTCATCAAGTGACAACCACTGATCACCCCACTTGTATTCCTTGTTTTTTTTACCTCTTACTTCCAGCTTATAGGAATCTACAATGTCCACTGCATTAAATGTATGTGCCCAGCCTAGATTAGGCGTATTACCTACAAATATGGAACTACCACCAGGGAAGCAAGCACCATGTATATTAAGCCCTTCATCACTATACAATGCCGCTTCGTACCAGCTAAATGGTCCTTCCATAGGCTGATGAGGATTGATCACTAATTGTGTGCTCTTGTCAGTACTCATTTCAGAAGTAATAGCCCATGCATTTGACCCAAAATGAGTGCCTTCAAATGCGTTGTATAACCAAGCAGTTGCATCAGAATTATCATTCATACTATTGCTAAATATAGCACTCACTTCTTCGTGTACCATACTTGTAATGGCAAATATAAATATTGAGCTTGCTAGTGCATCTTGTACTGTAATAGGAAATACACCTTTTACTTGTACTTCTTTAGGATGTGCTGCTGCATAATCATTAATGCCCTGTACAAATCCGTCAAAATATTTTTTAAATGCAGGGCTGGCATTATTCCATGCCTGTGCTCCAAGCTCCTTTACATTCATAAATTGTGCTAGGAAATCCCTTGCTGCACCTTCCTTGCCCATCACCTTTCCCAATAAACCTTGTCCAGCATAAAGCGATTCTTGCATACTATTAAAATCATCCTCCGCCGTGACCCAAGCAAGCCCATAAGCAGCCTCCGCATCCGTCTTAGTATAGATATGTGGTACACCCCAATGATCTCTAATGATCTCTATGTTCTTCTTATCTATCGGCTGTGCGCTAACAATGTTTTGATAAAATAACAATACAATACAAGAATAAAAAACATATACACGCATAACTAAAAATTAAAATTAATTGCCAATTTCGCCTTAATTATTTTACCAATTTATTAAATATGTTTCATTATTTAATTTATTGACATAGGTCAAGGTATATCGACTTATGGAGAACTGATGAAGCAATGGTTTATCTTATTATGACAGACTAAAAGTGTTTTAGTTAATGAGATGAGCAATTATTTTATTTGGGCGAACCCTGTATAGTTCACAAGCTCACTATACAGGTCGGGCTATTTCGGGCTGCGCTATCGCTCCGGTATTCATAAAGTTAGCAAGGCTAACAGCCCTATACAGCCGCCTTGCTTACTTTATGAATACTATACCCTCCATATCCCTTTCGCGAAATAAGTAATAGTCTTCAATCGTTCTCTCAACAAATAATTGATCTTACATTATTATTGAATTGCCAAGTATATTAATAGCAGCTTCATAGCCGAATCTAAGGGCCGATATATAACTAAGTTGGCTTTGCTAAGTTATAGAATCGACGATACTACTAATAAAAATTAATGCGCCAACTAATTTTAAGCTTTAGAACAGTTAATAGTATTGGCTTTGACTATTATTTAGATGCCACATAATTGCCTATATGTTAAATGTTATTATAGAATCAATAGCTTACTTAAACTTACAATTTTTCGATGAGAAAGGTTCTTAAGTAGCTACCGTTTTTCAAGCTTAAATAATAATAACCATTAGCTAAATTTTTCATATCTAAAGATACAGTGGTATTCCCTTTGGAATTTATTCTTTTAGGAGGAATCACAGACTGTCCTTTGATATTCCATAGCTCATACTCTATATAAGGACCTATGTTAAAATCAAATGAGATATTTAACTGGTCATAACAAGGATTAGGACCTAATGAGATATTTGAAATGGGGCTTATTAAAGAGGGACTATGAATAGCTGTTTCTACATCAGCCGTTCGAGTAATATAAACCTTATATATGCGGTTACTGGCCGAGCTAAAACCACTACCTATTATTTCGAATACATTGGGTTCATCGGCTATAATGCCGCCGTGTATATAACCCACTAAGGTTTTTTGGCCATCGGATAGTTTATTGAGATCTAATATGCCATTGCTATAAATAGGAGCATCAGTTGTATAAAAAAAGTGGGCATTCGTGCCTTCTAGCTCAGGCATAGTGATAGGCAGTAATTCTTCTTTCATAGACCCATCAGCTTTGCGTATTACTGTACTAATTGTTTTGACAAAAGGTATGAGTGAATCGACAATAACTGGTTCATTTTCATACCAATGATATAGACCCATTCCTCCAAAAAAAATGGTCTGCATATTATTGTGCAGAGAATCGTATATAGGTAGGGTAGGGCAGTGATATTGTGAAAGTAACTGTTCAAATCCTTCATACACATAATTGCCTGATTCACTAATAGCTACACAGTCCAACCAAGGAAGATTTGAGGTGTATTGAAACACCCCTGAGTAAGCCATTAATGCAGGATTTCTATCTGCTTGTATAAAGGGTACAAGGTTAAAATCCCGTTTGTGGTAATGCATAGTATCTTCCTCAGCTTCATAATCATTGATGCCATTTAAGATGCCATTACCATCGTAGCTCATAGTGAATTTTTTAATATCATTGGCATACACTTGATCATAGGAAAATTTATCGAATGAATTATAGTCTCTACTAAAATTGTGTCCCATTACCAAGTAAAAATAATCACCAAGTTTAGACATATTGCCACCAGTAATAGCCAGACGATCATCCTGTATCTGGTGAATGAATGGCAGTGGGTCATTGCCAACTTTGATGGCATCAATAAAGGGCTCTATTTCTATTTCAGTAAGATAAGGAAAACTTATTTTTTTGTTTTCTCCTTCTGACCAACCATATCCACCTATAATCCACATGCTTTCGTTTTCGTTATAATTTTGAAAATTAGCTGCATTAAATTGATTTTTAATAGTGGTAGGAAAATTGTTTGTGGGGTATGACCATATATCGAGTGTATTGATGTCCACGATGTATATACTGTCATTGGCACTATTGAGGTTATAGGAAGTAGCAGGAAATTGTCCATGCAGTCCATCGCGGCGACCGCCTATGAAAACCCAATAGTTTTCATGTTGTGCAGAGGCATAAGAATGAAGTGCTGGCATAGTTGGGAAGTCCATTAGCTCAATTTCTAAACCGATGCTATCAATCCCATTTTGAGCTGAACTAAACTGGGCAAATACTATAATGAATGCGAAAATTGAGAAAAAGAAATGGTATTTCATAGGATACAAAAATAATGAATTAATAATTAATAATGCACTAAGTATTTTTATAGACGCTATATACTTGACACTGGACACCAGACACTGGATGCTAGACACTGGACTTAGTGTGGTCATTGCAAAAAGCTTCATGACCGTGAATCGTAAATCAATTGATAGACGCTAGACTTAGTGCAGTTACTGCAACTAGATTCAGGGTCGTAAATCCAAAATCGGGTATCGTAAATCGCGCAGCCAGCGATAGGGATAGGAGGGGTTTGTACATAGGTGGCGGGCTTTTTTCCGCTTGAATTATAAAAGCCGAAAGCCCGCCACCTATGTACCGAAGCGCTAGCAAATCGAGCTTGCGAAGATTCTGATGGCCTTTAAAAAACTAATAAAATCAGAAAGCCCTGTATAGCCCAGCCCGGAGGCATCGCCAAAATCGCATACTTATGAGATATTTAGCAAGCCCAAAATAGTTACCTTTATATTTGACAATTTTGAGACAGTCCTTTTGGAGGTCCGCTCCGAAATAATCTAAGCAGACAAAAAAGTTCTAGGGTGAAACTAGATAGTAGTAGAAAAGCATAGATTTTATTCTATACAAAATCAATGAGGGTAATTATGACTACAATTAAATTTTAGATATTTTATACACGAAAATAAGTTAATAAAAATCCCTCTGCCAGATAGTACTGCGCGATTATCGCAGCACTACTCACAGAGGGATTTCCTGCTATGGTTTTGTTAAAATAGGCAACCTATTATTTCTATCAATAGATTGACCTTTTTGTTTTATTTGTATGAGGCACTATTATTCATTCACCACCAATTTTTGAATATGCTCGCCGCCCTCCATGTTTTGGATTTTCATGAGATAAATCCCCTTTGCAAATCCAGCGGTGCTTAGTACATTGTTTCTTGAAGATAATAATAATTTTCCTGTGATATCAAACACCTCTAATTTTTGAATTTCGGCATCAATCATTACTTGACCGCCAGCTCTTACAGGATTTGGGTATACTGTAACACTATTTTGTGCAGACACCAGTGTTCCGATGCTGGTGGGTGTTTTAGAAAAATAAACATTGTCCACATATACTGTATTAGTGCCTGTCGGCTGTCCTACTAAGATTAGTTGAGCGATATTTTGCTTAGAACCCAAGCCTTCAAAACTGCTCATCGGTATGTCTAAGCTCACCCACTCATTCTTGGTAAGGGCTGGAAAATCTACTTGATGCTCGGTATCATCACCACCATCAAAAGCTCCATCTGCACCAAAATCTACCAGCTTCACACCAAAGAAAGTAAAATCCGGCGACCATATATCAAGATGAAAAAAATCCATATCCGTAACATCCAGTTGCTGGGCTATCATTTCTATGCCTACAAAATCCAAGGCCGCATATTTTTTAGTGGGATTATTGGCTATTAATACTTCCGTAAGGACAGCAGCAGACCAAGTTGTTTGCCATGTATCTACCGTCACATTGCTATAGGCATCACTAAAAAGCGAAATCACATCGGCAGGATCTTGGGTAGGCGTAGGAGCTGCTGTCATCGGTTCTTGAGGCCCTATAGTATCGCCTAAGTAAAAAAATACATTATCTAAATATACCGTAGTCACCCCAGATGGCTGACCTACTAAGATCAATTGGGCTATATGTTCCTGAGTACTGAGACCAGCAAAATCACTTAATGGAATATCTAAGCTCACCCACTCATTCTGGGGAAGGGCTGAAAAATTTACCTGATGTTCGGTATCATCACCACCATCAAAAGCCCCATCTGCACCAAAATCTACCAGCTTCACGCCAAATGATGTAAAATTTGGCGACCATACATCTAAGTGGATATAGCTGGTTCCCGTGATGTCGAGTTGATTGGCTACTGTTTCTATCCCTACAAAATCTAGTGCGGTATATTTCTTAGTGGGATTGCCCTGTATGGCGATGTCCTCCAGTACAGCAGCAGACCAAGTTGTTTGCCATGTATCTACTGTCACATTGCTATAGGCATCACTAAAAAGCGAAATCACATCGGCAGGATCTTGGGTAGGCGTAGGAGCTGCTGTCATCGGTTCTTGAGGCCCTATAGTATCGCCTAAGTAAAAAAATACATTATCTAAATATACCGTAGTCACCCCAGATGGCTGACCTACTAAGATCAATTGGGCTATATGTTCCTGAGTACTGAGACCAGCAAAATCACTTAATGGAATATCTAAGCTCACCCACTCATTCTGGGGAAGGGCTGAAAAATTTACCTGATGTTCGGTATCATCACCACCATCAAAAGCCCCATCTGCACCAAAATCTACCAGCTTCACGCCAAATGATGTAAAATTTGGCGACCATACATCTAAGTGGATATAGCTGGTTCCCGTGATGTCGAGTTGATTGGCTACTGTTTCTATCCCTACAAAATCTAGTGCGGTATATTTCTTAGTGGGATTGCCCTGTATGGCGATGTCCTCCAGTACAGCAGCTGACCAGGGTGTTTGCCATGTATCTACCGTCACATTGCTATAGGCATCACTAAAAAGTGAAATCACATCGGCAGGATCTTGGGTAGGCGTAGGAGCGGCTGTCATCGGTTCTGTAGGGCCGCCAGAGGACGGAGAGAAACTGATATTATCAAAATATACAATATTGTCCTGGGTTCTGCCACCCAAATCAAAATCAGGGAATACTACGATCTGATCATAAACTCCTTCAGATGCAGGGGGATTCATGTAAGTAGAAAAATCAAAGCTCAATTCCTCCCATTGATTGACCAAAGTATTGGCCACTTTCACTTCTACCTGTGCCCATCCAGTATTGGAGACTAACTTGACACCTACATCGCTGATGATGGGCTTCCAGACCATAATCTTGATCGTAGAATTAGAAGGGCCCAGCACAATGGGTCCAAGATCATTAGCGCCGTGCAATGATTCACAACCCGCCCAGGGATTCCCGGTTTGGAGCGCAGTAAATTTAGCCACAGTAGCTGATGTGTTTGGACCAGAGGGGTCTGGATTGGCGATGATCTCAAGGGGCGGATTGGTGTTGTTTTCAAAAACTGTCCAAGTCCAAGAAGAGCCATACCCTCCTGCTTCAAAAGTTACAGGGGCATTTTGACTGAAACCCAGCCAAGTCGAAAATAACATTAGATAAATCCAATTCAATTTTTTCATTTTGATATTTATTAATTTACAAACTTACTTACATTCCCCTACACCGCAGTTTATAATATTGAATTATAATCAAGCTTATGGGTATAAATCATTTAATATTATTCACCCATCCAATATTAATAACAAGACTGCAATATTAATGTTTATCATCTAATAAAAAAATATTCTCATCTGATAAATTGCTCGTTGGATTCATTTTGCGATGATCCTACAAATATAAAACTACTGAAACAGTATAGTGATATAATTAGGGCGATGCCTGTGAGCAAATCAGTTGGTCTGAATCCATCCACAGAATCCCGCTCACAGGCCCAGGCTCTGCACGACTACGCTTCGCTCCGGCCCTGCATCTTTATTTCGCTGCACTTCATAAAGATTTCGGGCAGCCACATTCGTGGCTTCGCTACGATCCTTATCGCATTTATCATTAATCTCTGAGACTTAATGGTTGTATTTATTACTTGGATCAGTCTATTTCAACATCCATAATATACCAAAAATGCAACACTTCATTTGACTGGTTATTTATATCCTTATAAGTTTGAATATTCGATTCCATCCTCGCTGAGTCGCGTGTCCTCACGCAACTCTGATCCTCCATCGCTGAGTCGCGTGTCCCATCGCTGAGTTTCGTGTCCTCACGCTACTCTGATCAATGTAATAGCCCAAGGGTCTAGTTGCCCAAATTCATAGCTTTTATTAGACTTATTTTACCATCGCTGAGTTGCGTGTCCTCACGCAACTCAGATCCTCCATCGCTTGGGTGTCCTCACACAACTCTGATCCTCCATCGTTCATTTGCGTGTCCTCATGCAACTGTGATCCTCCATCGCTGAGTTGGGTGTCCTCACGCAACTCTGACCATCCTTGTCGCTGAGTCGTGTGTCCCATCGCTGAGTTGCGTGTCCTCACCCAACTATGATCCTCCATCGCTGAGTTGTGTGTCCTCACGCAACTCTGATCATCCATCGCTGAGTTTCGTGTCCTCACGCAACTCTGATCAAGATGATGTATATATATGAAAATCAAAGGGGTACAGGTATCTATCCCTTGTATGA
>CAYZQX010000044.1:0-17154 GCA_964480615.1 uncultured Chitinophagales bacterium
ATAATAATGGTAACCCAGGATATTATTCTTTCGATGTATTGCCTGGTAATTATATTGTTCAATTTGTTTTGCCTACAGGAGCTGAGTTTACACAGGTACAAAATGGTAACGCAATAAGCCAGTCCACTAACGGAAGTAATAATGACAGTAATATTGCCAATATAGCAAATGGAAATTCGGGCTTAATTACTATTGCATTAGGCCAAGCTATTCCAACAATTGATGCTGGTATTATTTACAATAACGATGCAAACTTTATTGGTAATTATGTGTGGTTAGATAGCAATGAGAATGGAATGCAAGACGGCAATGAAGCGGGTGTTCCTAATGTAATAGCCAATCTATATGATGAGAATGGTAATATCGTAGCTACAACAACTTCAGATGAGAATGGGTATTATTATTTTGCAAATCCTGGAGAGGGCAATTTTTATATTGGGTTTATCTTCCCAAGTGAATACTCTGTTACTATTCAGAATGCTGCTGGTGATGGTATAGACAGCGATGTGAATCCTATTACATTTACCACTGACTTATTCTATTTAGGTCCTAATCAGAATCTATCTTTTGATATGGGACTAGTAATGGAGCCAGCTGAATGTGAAAATTTCTCTGTGAATATTGAATTGAATTGTTCTAATGATCATACAAGCTATGAACTAGTGTTTACAATGCTGGGTGATACAGAAGGAGCAGGATTCTTTATCAGTTCTAATTCAGGTGGATTTAGCGGAATTGTAAATGGTTTCTCCTATATCGATGGTCCTTTTGATAGTCCATCTTCTTATAACTATACCGTAACTTTAGCGAGCAATCCTGATTGTGTCTTTAATAGCGGTGACGTGGATGTAGATTGTTTGCAAACACCAATTGATTTAGTTGATTTTAGCGGATCAGTAAAAAATGATCACAACTTGTTAGTGTGGACGACTGGTTCAGAAGTTAACAATGATTATTTTATATTGTACCGTTCTATTGATGGTCAGAACTTTGAACCTATAACGACTGTTGATGGTGCTGGAAATAGCACACATATTATTAACTACAGCTTCTCTGATATAGATGTATATCCTGGCGTGTTCTATTACCGCCTAGATCAAGTTGACTTTAATGGTCAGCAAAGAGCATCAAATATTGTGACGCTAGTTAGAAATATAGAAGTTAATAACTCAGTGGAAATATATCCAGTACCTTCAAGCGATATTATTAATATTGCCATTCAATCGGTTAGTAATCACGATCAAGTATTTAGTATTGTAGATATATTGGGACGCGAATTGAGAAGTTGGGAAGAGATGCTAATCGAAGGCGATAACCGCATTGAGTTAAACATCAGTCAGCTTCCAGTAGGTACCTACTTTATTAGAACAACAATAGATGGTCAAATTGTGATTAATAAATTCATCAAGAATTAGCAATAAGATTCATTGAGATTTTTTTGGTAATAATGTATAAGCCCCATCCTTTCGATGGGGCTTTTTTTATGCATGATCTTCAATATTTTGTAAAACAACTATTAGCAATAGTTTTGAAAATGAACTAAGATGAGGTAATTTTTTGCAATAAAGCTGCCATTAAAATGAAATAGATTTTGACGACAAATTCTAAAATAGAAACCTAGTATTAGTTACACAAGATAGCGGATACAAAATGCAGATGAGTGATTACAACAAAGATCTGAGTGGTATATCTGAAATTGGGAATTGTTATTCGTGAAAAAGCGATAGGGATCGCAACGGAAAGCCCGCAGCAAGGCACGAGCGAGGACTTGCAGTGAAGAGCCCGGACCTTTAGGTATCGCCATATTCGTAAATAATATGAATTTGTTGGGAATTGGCTATATGAAATTATTAATCTAAACGCCGTATTGAGATTTTAAAAACAATTCCATTTTATTTTTTTTTGAGTATTTTGAATAAGTTTATTTGTCAGAAGTTGATACTTGTTTTGGAGATTTGGCCAATTTTTTTATTATTCGAAAAAGATCTAATAAATTTTGACACAAGTTAGAAGTATAGATGCTGGAAATTGCTAATTAAAAAATCTGAGTTTTTGTTTATAAAACTATTCTAATCATAACTGGTTTGAATCTAAATATATTCTTAATGTAATATAGATTTTTTGATAACCTAAAAATTAGAAAAAAATTAAAAAAATGCCTATATTTAATATGTTTATATGAACTGCTTTAACTAGTAAATTAAAAAATTTTAATTTGAAATTCCATTTAAATAAGTATAAATCAATCTAATATATGAAATATTAATTAATATATGTAATTCGAAATATTAAATATTTGGATAAAATACAATTTTGCTTGTGAAGTATAGTGAAATTGTTATAGATCAATAAATAATATATAAATAATAGATAATCAAATAAATATATAAGAAAATAGATAGTATATAAAAAAATAGAATGTATAAAACATTGTAAATGAATAAAATAATACTATTAATTATAAAATTTAAAAAAATATTATAAAAATGTTTCAGAAAAGTAACATATCTTAAATTCGCTACTTAACTTTACCAAATAAAGCGTTCTTTTTAGTAGAAATGATTTAGAATTTAGGTTTGTTTTTTGGAAAACCAAATGCTTTTTTCAAGATTTTGTATAACAGATTTTTTGTTTTAGAAGTGTACTTTTTTACATTTGAAAATGGAATTCCCTCCTTTTCCATATTTAACAATAAATTATTGTTTAATAACCAACTTGATTGGTTTAAACTAGCAAAATGTTTTTTTTGAAATTAGCACAAAATTTTATCAATTGCTGAATAAATAGCATTGGTTTTAACTATTTCCATTAAATAAGCAATTAGAGATTGTATCCTTTATTCTACGTAGAGATTTACTTGGATAGCGCAATTTAAACGAAAAAAGTTAGAGGAAATATTAGTGTGGGTGTGTCAATTTGATTTAAATTATATTGGAATCTATTTCAATTTTTAAATGAAATAAGACATTGGATTTTATTAGTGAATAGGGGAAATAAAGTCTTTATTGGAATTAGTCTTTAATTAATTAAATCTTGCCACACTACTTCGCTTTAATGAGTTATAAGAAAACCTAACAATTTATAATAATGAAAAAAGCATTTATGAAAGCAGCACTATTATTAGTGTTAATGCTGGTTACAGTAGTAACATCAATGGCTCAAACTGCAAAAGAGCCAGTTCCAATTCCAAATCCTTACAGAGAGGAATCTATACAAGTTGATCCGATCTTTCAAGACCATTCCAATGGTGAATTTTCAGAAAAGGAAGCAGAATTATTAGCTCAAAAGCAAGTAGCAGAGCAGGCAGAAAAATTAGCTTTAGAAGAAACTTTAGCAAAAGAGAAGGAACTGGAGAAAGCAAAGGTTGTCAACCCAAATTGGCGCAATGATGCAGTTTTAGAAAAACAAATTAATGAGGCTAAACGAGCAGAAGTGAAAGCCATTAACGTTTCAGATCTTGAAGCAAGAAAGCTTGAAATACAAAGACTAGAAGCAACTCTATTGAAAATTACGGATGAAGGAGTGAGGACTAAGGTCTTAAATAAAATTGACAACCTAAAAAATAATTCTACAGAAACAGGCTGGGCTGAATAATCCAGTTTTTTGAATTAATAATTTAAAACAAACCTATGAAAAAAATTTTATTTTTTAGTATATTCCTTATGATGGCAAATTTACAATTTGCCATTTCTCAAAATAATGATTGCGATGGTTCACAACCCATTTGTACAACTACTACACAATTTTTCCCTTCAGGAAATAATGGTATTGGTATTGATGATCAAAATACGGGTTGCGCTACAGAAACCGCATCCTCATGGTTCTATTTTGTAGTCACTACAGGCGGAACATTAGCATTTGTGATTGATCCAGCAAATAATAGTACCGACTATGACTGGGCATTATATAGTGGAGGTACTTCACCAGCCGTACCACTTACCGATTGTGATGGCCTTGATGAATTAGGTCCTCCAATACGATGTAACTTTTCTTCAACAACAGGTAATACAGGATTAAGTACTACCGCATCAAACCCAAGTGAGCCTGCTAGTGGGCCTTCATTCTCTACTACATTGACCGTTACAGCTGGCCAGGTATATTATATTATGATAGATAATTATAGTGCTGATGGTTATCCATTTTATTTTTCAGCAAATACAGGTAATACAGCAGTATTAGACTGTTCACTTATCTCCCCTCCAACATCACCTTGTACTTGTACTGGGCCTTCATGTAATAATGCCTACCATACAACAGAGGCGGCAGCGACATCTGAGAATAGTACGATTACCTCTGGGGCGGATTGTACGGTTTTTAGTCCTATCATACCTGTGGAAACAGATGGATCAACCGATATGACTTTTTGTGCTGATTATACAATACCTGCGGGTACTACCCAAGTAGCATTCATTACAGGTGGTCAATATAAACTCGTTTCAGGTGGGACATGTACTGGAAGTATAATAAATCGAAGTGTATATGCATCCGGAAGCTGTGGGTCTGCTCTTAGCTCAACTGGTAGTGTCACAGCTGGAGGGAACCCTATATATGCGGTTACCCCAGGTTCTACTTATGTTTTTTGTCAAACAATTAGGCTAGCTGGACCTGATTGTTTGCAGTATAATTCATCTTGTATAAATGTATTTAGCGTACCTACACCTCCTGCAAATGATCAGTGTGCCGGTGCTGTGGCTATTACTTGTGCAAGTTCTACTGTAGGAACTACTATTAATGCTACCACTACGAATGATGCAACTGTTAGCTGTAATGGGGAAACGGTTGATGCCCCCGGAGTTTGGTACACCTTTACGTCGGCTATAGCACAAAGCGTTACTATAGATACGGATAATGCAACTACAAATTTTGATACAAAAATTCATGTATATACTGCTACTGGATGTGGGGGGCCTTTTACTTGTGTGGCTGGTGATGATGATGCAGGTGCTGGAACGACTTCATTAGTAAGTTTTGCCGCAACCGCAGGCACCACTTATTATGTTTTAGTGAACGGTGCAAGCGGTGCAACTGGTAATTTTGCGTTGGACGTAGTATGCGTTGCAGCTCCTGTGAATGATATATGCAGCGGTGCACTAAATTTGACTTGTGGTGGTACTTTATCAACACAAAACAATACCTCAGCTACAAGCACAGAAGATGGGTTAGTTTGTGGAACTACAGTAGGTGCAACTTCTCGGGGTATGTGGTATAAATTTGTAGGTGATGGAAAAATTGCTACTATAACAACAGCTTCACTTACAGGTTCTGAAATTTCTGTTTGGACAGGTAGTGATTGTTCTTCATTAACATGTTTAAGCGGAGTGCTAGGTACTACAATCACATTTACAGCAGAAGCGGGAACAACCTATTATGTTTTAGCTTCTACTAATGCTGGTGGTGCTAGTGCTGCCTTCTCTATTGGCTTAGCTTGTGCTACTCCTGCATATAATGTGGGGGGTGGAACTACTGGTGGTGGTACTGCTTTTTGCAATAATAATACAGCTAATGGATCTACATCTTCATTGCCAACTACTATTTTAGCAGTTACAGCCTTGTCAGGTACAATTAGAGATCCAGGTGGAACTACTAACTATCCAGCCAATTATAATGTTGGTGGTATTAATAATACTGATGGTTCGACTACAATTTGTCCAAATGGCCCGGATGGTGGAATAATGACTTTAACGATAACAAGTTTTAATACTGAGAGTAGCTATGATTTTCTTTATATCTATGATGGGCCTAGTGATAATTATGCTCAAGTTACTGGAGCTCCCTTTTCAGGCACCCCAAGTGTACCTTTTGTAGTAACAAGTACAAATGCTTCTGGATGTATAACGTTAAAATTTACCTCAGATGGCTCAAACCAATTTTCGGGATTTGAAGGCAGTTGGACATCAACAGGTGATACTGGAATAGACTTGGTTGTAAATGATGATTGTGGTAATGCAATACCTGTAGGAATTGAATGTCCAACTGTTTCAGGAACAAATATAAATGCTACTCCAAGCTGTTCTGACCCAACTCCAGATTTTTTTGGTAATGCTGGCACATTGGAAGCAACGGTTTGGTATAAATTTACTGTTTCTTCAGCTGATGCTGGTGCTACAACCATAAATTTATCCAATATCACTTGTCCCGATTTTGCAAATGTAAATGTCTTGGCAGCTAATCGAGGATTACAAATGGGCGTATATGATGGGGGCTTAAATGGTGGATTGTGTCCGCCTTCATCAGCAAATGCGGTTACATCAATTTCTGAAATTTCTGGCTCAGGTGCTACATTAACATCTCCATCATTTACAACTATTGCAGATCATACATATTATATTGGAATTGATGGAAATTTAGGTTCCAGTTGCGACTTCGATATCACAATCAATAGGTATGCCACAAATTTTGCAGTCAATAGTGCATTAGGAGGTAGCTATAGCTATACTTGTGATGCGCCTCCTGCACAAACAGCCGATGTAGATCTTACATTGTCTGGTGGAAGAACCACAGGATATAGCGTAGCCGTTGTTCCAAGTTCTATAACAGTAACCAATTCTGGTGCGGTTTACACACTTAACAATATAGTAGATGGTACTACTTGGACAGCGACAGTGACAGATGGATTATGTACACAGATTATTTCTGGCACTTATGACTACAATTTAACTTGTAACCCTTGTGCTACTTATAGCAAAAATGAAGTAGATATAACCCCTGTTGCTTCTACAGTCTGTGCTGGTGCTACTGTGGCAATGACTACAGCTGTAGATGCTGCTAGATCAGTTCCCACTATACGGACTGCTGCATTAGGTGGTCGTAAATATGGCGATGGGGTTGGCGGTACACCGCCATTAAATTATGTTGCGGATTATAAAAAATATATTCAACTGTTACCTGTGGCTTCTATGAATGCCACGACTATAGGAACAGGTGTGTCACAAGCCCAGATAAATGGCATGGACTTTACGATTAATGCCAAGTGGAATGATATGTACATAGCACTTAAGAATACGAGTTGTGCAGGTTCAGTCGTAATTTGGAATGGAGTAAATAATACTGCTTTTGCGGGTGGGACGGACGCAACTACAGCTACAGGAAATACTACATTGACCTTTAGTTCTGCAACTGGATTGTTTACACCTCTTTCATCTGTAAGCTCCTATAGCTCTGTCGCTACTACAGCAGCTATGAATACTGCTTTTGCAGGGTGTAATCCGAATGGATTTTATCTAGAATTTAATGATGAAACGGCCTCTGTATTACAGTATTCCATAAACAATCTATTATTTAGCGTAGTAGATAAAACGACAACAGCGATAACCCCTACAACTACATTGACAAATGTAGCATGGGTAGGCTCAGGTGCAGCTACAGGTGGCGTTTCTGGATCACATACGAATATAGGACAGCTTGCTTTGACTAATAGCGATAAGAACGCGACTTTCACTGCACCTCCTTGTGCGGGCCCAGGAAATTGTGTTTATAACTATACTGTTACAGGAAAAGATGTAAATGGATGTACAGTTACGGGTAGTTCATCCATTACTGTTACGCCAGCATCTGATAATGTTGCTGATATCACTTTATGCGCAGGTGCTGCGGCAAGTTCTTTTAGCTCGTCAGCAGTATGTCCTAATGTATCAACACCTGGTTCAACTGCAGTTCCTGGAACTGGAGGTACATCAGAAGCAACAACTTACGGAGGTGCTGGAAATACAAACATAACTGTAACAGTACCTAGTTTACCAGCAGGTGCAATTGTCACCAGTACGGCTGTTACAATCAGTTTTACGGCAATTTCACCATCGTACAGAAGTGAATTAAGAGTAGAAGCTATACCGCCTGCAGCAGTGGGAGCTACTCAAACGGATTTACAGCCATCCGCATTAGCAAGTGCAGGAACAGTTACAAATGCACCATTAGGATCTTGGGGAACAGGAAATCCTGTTGGTAATTGGGTATTTAGATTTAGAGAAACTACTAATGATGCGACACCTAATCCTGATGCCAATATCACCAATATTACAGTTACAGTAAATTATACCTATCCAGTACCTGCACCTATTGAATGGTACACAGTAGCTTCCGGTGGTACACCCGTAGAAACAGGTACAACATTCAATCCAATAAATGATGCTCAAGTAATCGCATCAGGGGCTCCTTATAGCAGTTTGACGAACACCAACACGCCAGGCGTTTATACATTCTATACGGGATGTTCTGGTAGTGTTTGCCGCGAGCCAGTTACTTATACGATCTATGCAAAACCTGTTATTACTGCGGGTTTGACGCAGGCATTATGCAGTGGTACAGCAGCTTCTCGTACCATCACCCTTTCTACAGATTTACCAGGTACAGAAACATTCAGCTGGCCTATACCAACTATGACAGCAGGAATTACTGGTGGTACAGCTGGATCTGGATCTACCATAACTGATATATTAACTAATTCAGGTACAACGGCAGGTACAGCAACTTACTTAGTGACAGTGACTGCGGATGCTGCTGATGGTGGATGTACCAATACAGCTAATGTTGTAATTACAGTTAATCCAAACCCAACAATTACACTTAGTGCAACTAATACTTCTGTCTGTGCAGGAAGTACTACTGCCACTTTACCTTACACAGCTACTACAGGCAGTCCTGATCAATATAGTTTAGATTTTGATGCTACAGCCGAAGGACAGGGATTTGCTGATCTAAGTAATACCAGTTTACCCGCCTCACCAATATCTATTACAGTACCTGCTGCTGCTGCACCGGGTACTTATAATGCAACGCTTTCTGTACGCAATAGTACGACAGGATGTATAAGTTCTATTACGAACATAACTGTTACAGTAAATCCCTTACCTACGATCACTCTAGGGGCTTCTCCAGTAATCTGTTCTGGTACGACTACTGCAGATTTGCCATATACTGCAACTACTGATTCACCAAATCAATATAGTATTGATTTCAATGCTGCAGCAAATAGTGCTGGATTAGCCGATGTTGCACTAACAAGTTTACCAGTAAGCCCAATTGCAATTACAGTTCCTTCAGGAATTGCTCCAGGTACTTACTCTGGAACGATTCTAGTAAGAAATAGTACCACATCGTGTAGCAGTTCCTCAGTGCCGTTTACAGTCCAAGTAAATGCTACCCCGTCAATTAGTAGTGTTACTACTGCCTGTACTGGATTGCTCTATGATATTACAGTGAATGCTACTACAGCTAGTGGCACATTAGAGTATTCCCTAGATGGAGGTGCTTATCAACCATCTAATATTTTTACAGGTTTGGCAAGCGGTTCAACACATAGTGTTACCGTTAGAACTGTAGGTACGACTTGTACGGCTACTCAGACAGGTATTACTAGAGATTGTAGTTGTGTTGCTCCTCCTGCTGTTACTATTACCGAAACTTCAGTAGATGTATGTGGCACCTCAGTTGCAACGTTTAATTATACAGTTGCTAATGGCCCAGCTAACGTGATAGAAAACGGTGCAGGTACACTTTCTACCACAGTACTAGCTAATGGTACTGGTACATTTACTTATACACCTGCTCTTGCAGATATTGGTTCTACCATAACAGTTACAGCAACTATCCCAGATCCAGATGGTATCGGGGCTTGTACTTTATCGACTGATAATGTAGCAGTAGTAGTTAAACCTGTTCCGACTATCTCAGTGGCTTCCACTTCTAACCCTACTACTTGTGGCGGTTCTAATGGTAGCATAGGCCTTACATTTACGGATGTTCCTGATGGCACCTATCCAGTAAATTATACAGGAGGGTCTGGATCTTCATCGGTGACAATTTCAGGCGGTACTGGTACCATTAGTGGTCTTAGTGCAGGTTCTTTTAGCGGATTTACGATTACGGTAAATGGCTGTACAAATTCAGCAATGGGTTCTACAAGTCTATCTGATCCTTCTACTCCTACCATTACAGTTGGAACCATAACAAGTCCTACTACTTGTGGTGGAACTGATGGTAGTGTAGCTCTTTCTTTCACAAATGTACCTAACGCTACTTACAATGTAACCTATACAGGTGGTTCAGGCTCTTCTACGATCACAGTAACAGGCGGTACAGGTACAATAACTGGATTAGCAGCAGGCACCTATACGAATTTCCAAATTACAGCAAACGGTTGTACATCTACCCCTAGCGGTTCTGCAATTGTATCAAATCCTACTTCACCTAATGCACCTACGGTAGGCACTATTACTCCACCTACATGTACAGTAGCAACAGGAAGTGTTGTCCTAAACGGTCTGCCAGCCTCTGGCACTTGGACAATTAATCCAGGTGGTACGACTGGAACAGGTACTAGCACGACCATCTCTTCTTTGTCCCCTGGTACTTACAATTTTACAGTAACTAATTCGGCTGGGTGTACTTCTTCCGCATCAGCAAATGTTGTTATTCCTGATCAGCCTGCTACTCCATCTGCACCTGTAGCCGCTGTACTTACACAGCCAACTTGTGCAACATCCACAGGAAGTGTTTCTTTAACAAGCTTGCCTTCGTCGGGCACTTGGACAATTAATCCGGGGGCTATTTCTGGATCTGGTACAAGTACTACAATTACAGGATTAGCTACTGGTTCGCATAGCTTTACTGTCACTAATAGTGCAGGATGTACTTCGCCAGCATCGAATACCATTGTGATAAATGCACAACCAGCTACACCAGTTATTTCTTCAACACCAGCAACCTGTTCAGGACCTACTTATTCAATCACTGTAAATGCTACTGTTTCAAGTGGCTCACTAGAATATTCGATTGATGGTGGATCTTATCAAACAAGCAATGTTTTCTCAGGATTAGCTAGTGGCTCTACACATAGTGTAACTGTAAGAACCGTTGGTACTACTTGTACCTCAACAGTTACTGGAATAACTTTGAGTTGCGCTTGTGCAAGCCCACCTTCAGTCATGATAACTGAGGCAACTGCTTCTACTTGTAATGTGGCGGTTGCTACATTAAACTATACAGTAGCTAATGGGCCAGCATCGCTTACACATAATGGTTCTGGCACCTTATCTACACTTACCCTTGCGAATGGAACTGGAACTTTTACTTATACACCTAGTGCTGGTGATTTGGGTAATACAATAACGATAACCGCTACGATTCCAGATCCTGATGGGGTAGGATTGTGTGTAGTTTCTACTGACTTTGTGGTACTTTCTGTTGTGGATTGCTGTAGTGCTAATCATGGTACTTGGCAGCATTAATTAAGATATAGTATGATAAAAAACAATTTGAAGCTTCTCAGTAGTTCAGCTTCTTAATTCTTAGGTAAATTGTCTAAGCTGAGAAGTTTCAAAAATTGTTTTCAGTCGCTCTATTTTATAATCAATTAAAATAATCAAATGAATATATATTTAAAAAAGAGATCAAAATTATACATTGGATTTCTTTCAATATTTTTAATCAATCTGGCTAATATCTGTGCTCAAACCACTATAGCTACCCAAGGCTTTGAAACTGCTGGGGATACTTGGAGTTATACTACATCGGGTGCTGGTGGTAGTCTGGGAGCAAATCCTTGTACAGGTGCTGGTTCCTATCGTTCCACTAATAATACATTGGCGACAGCAGCTACATTAACTTTTAATGCAGTGGATATTAGTAATTATAAAGATGTACAAATCACCGCTAGGGTGACAGCAATAGGATCTGCCACAAACGGGCTAGACGCTGGAGATAATGCAACTTTTTCTGCTAGTATTAATGGTGCAGCTTATCCAGGTACAGCATTAATCACTATACAAGGTGGTGGTGGTGGTGTACCCAATTCTGTATGGGGATGTGGGGCTGCTGGAACTGCAAATAATACTGTTGGCTCTGCAGGTATTACAGTTGCTGGCCTAGGAAGTGCTACTAATCCACTTACACCGGATCCTAATGGTCCCTCCACTGTTACAATAACAATCCCTAATCCAGTTTTAACACCAACATGTCCGCCTGGGACTTGTGCAAGAACAGTAGCATTACAAGTCAAAATGAATTCAGGTAGTAGTGAAATTTGGAATATAGATGATGTCAAGGTTACTGGGACACTTATCACACCATCTACTTTATCATTTGCTTGTCCACCTCCTACAGGATGCGTTACGAATGCAACTACATTTAGCACTACGATATGTGCAGTTAATTCAACTGGTGAATTAGCTAAAACTTATACTGGACCTATCAGTATTGATGCTCAAGGAGGGCTTACAGGTACTACTACTCAAAATGCAACGTGCGGATGTGCAGTATTTAGCGGGATTTCTTATAGCGGTATAGGAAGTCAAACAATTACAGCATCAGCATCAGGACTGACTTCAGCTACTTCGACATCCTTTGCAAATGTTGCTCCTGCTTGTCAACTACTAATTACAGAGATACAAGCGGATTCAGGAACGGGAGATGGTGCTGGTAGTGAATGGTTTGAATTATACAATCCTACCGCAGCAGCAATAGATATTGGTTGTTATGTAATTACCGATGGTGATTGGGTATTAACTATACCGCCAGGTACCACCATACCTTCTGGAGCTTTCTTTACCATCGGCAACCAATCTTTAGCTACATGTTCGGATTGTGAGTTTACAACTGATGGATTTGGTTTGGATGGTTTTACATATAGTTTAAATACAGACAATCTATTTACCGATGGATATTTCACTGGCCCAACGATTACTACTTGTGGTGGTGTAAGACCTAATATGACCTTGAATAGTGCTTCTGGTGAGCAGCTTGCATTATTTTCTCCGGCTAGCAATACAGATCCAGTCTATGCAGTAGCCTGGAATGGCGGCGATCCAAATACAGGAACATTTCCTGATACAAGTGGGCAAACTGCTGTAGCACCTTCGGGTTCTTGTACAAGCTCAGCAGGTGAAGTGTATGCTATCCCTGATCCAGCAATTAATCCTAGTGGGTATTATGATCAGGTAGTTTCATTGCCAAACCCTTTTGCTTGCTCATCTTCCTACGCCTATGTTGGTGGTGCTTGGGTTGAAGATGATACACCTACTCCTAATTTAAGCAATGACGCGCCTTCTTATATTGTAAATATTGATGGGATAAATTATCCACTAAATACCCTTACAGATATCGATGCCCCTCAATGGGGAACTCTTCCTGCATTTGTAACCGTCTGTGGAGTAGGTGCTACTAATATATCATTTACGCAGCTGGATTATCAACACCTAGATTTATGTCCTGATTTTACGGCAGTAGGATCTACTAGTCCCTGTGGCTATAATCATAGTTCAGCAGGGGGAAGGGGATCATTTATTCACGTCGTAAATACTACTCAGGCTACTGATATGTATTATCCTATTACTGCAGCTCAGTCTATTGTGTTTAATGATGGGGATGTGGGTTATATCGAATTTCAAATCAGGGAATATGCGTATGCCGCCACAGCTTGGGATGCGGCAAATTGCAATCAAACACCCACAGCAGTTACACTGATGTCAAGTGATTGTGTTGTAAAAAAGAGAGTAAACTTTATCTCAAAAGCACAACCTACATTGACAGGAGTGGTTACTGGAACTTGTTTTGGTGCCAATAGATTTAATCTGACAGTAAGTGTTACCGGAGGTACAGCGCCATACAGCTATGAAACCACTGGTGGGGTTACTAGTTCTGGACAAATGACGGGTGCATCGCCTTATACAGTAGGTACATTCGCGGCTGGAGGCCCTAGCTTTACTATTGTAGTGAAAGATGCCAATGGATGTATAGCAGGAACACAAGCCATTACCCCACCCGCTGCTTGTAGTGCATGCGGGACGGAGACAGCAGGAACTACGGATATTAACACTATTAAAACTTGTGCTGGATCTTCGATAAATTTATCAACCATAGGTGCTAGTGCTACTCTTCCTAATGTTATAGGTTGGGCTATGAATACTTCACCTATAACTGCTGCTAATCTAGGTGCTTCTACATTTATTGCGAACGGATCTACAGTTTCCTATACAACTGTTAGCTCTGGTATCTTTTATTTTGCCCCATTCTTAGCTAACGCATCTGGAGTTTTAACTCAGCCTCTTAGTTGTGCCGATATTGGATCTAGTGTGCAAGTGATTGTATTGCCAAGTACTAGTACGATTACAGGAAGTGTTGTATATGAATGTATAGCAGGTAGTTCTGATTATAATGCCATAGTAACTTTATCAGGTGGTTTGCCATCTTTAGATCCTACAGCTAGTTATGTACTAAGCGGAAGTCCATATACCGCAACATTCGTTTCATCTACGGCTACAACAAAAACCTATTCGGTAGGAACAATACCATCAGGAACTAATGTAAGTTTACTGTTTATAGATAATGTTGGATGCTCTATAGATGCTACCATAAACACAGTTGCTCCTATTTGTACGGCATCTATCGGTAATTTAGTTTTTGTAGATAATGGTTCAGGTGGTGGCACAGCAAATGATGGAATATTGAATGGTACAGAAGCCGGTATTGATAATGTAACAGTAAATCTTTTAGATGAAAATGGAGAAGTAATTGCAACTATGCCTACTACCGGAGGAGGAATGTATAATTTTACGGATTTGCCTCCTGGTAATTATAGTGTGCAATATATGTTGCCATCAGGATATATATGGTCAGGTACCTCTGCATCAGTAGGGGATAGTCCTGTAAATAATGAACAGAATGCTATTTTTACATCAAGTTCCCAATCTATTGTTACAAGTCCAATGGTTACTGTGGTGGCTGGACAAAATAATGTAAATTTAGATGCTTCAGTGATATTGGATTGCCCTGTTGTTTCTAATGAAACGATGGATTTTACAGTATGTGAAGGCGGATTAATTGGTGATATTTCTGCAGATGTCAGTATTAATACTTCGGATATACGATTTGTATATTATTTATCTGCTCAAACAGGTGATGATATGTATTCAGGTGGGACTGATTTAGGGATAGTAGCTGCTTCAAATCTTACTGGTACGGGACCTTATACAGCTCTATTGTCTGGCGCTTCGCTTCCTGTAAATACAGGGAGTACACCTATAACCTATTTTGTATATGCGGTGTTAGAGCCTGCCCCTTCTGATGCTTCTTGCCGACCCTATTCAGAAATTAAAATTACTGTAGAACCACTAATAAAAGTATGTGAAGAGAGTCCTATCGTGGCAACTACTGTGGGTTGTAATCTCATTGCACCTTATATACAAGTGTTTATGCTGACAGATGATATGGGAAATATTTTAGAAATTGATCCAATAACAAATGATTGTAGTGCCAGTTTTGCTTCCACTTCATTAGTTGTAGGCGATGTTTACCATGTATATGCACTCAACTATGATGCAGCAGCAGCTCCCGTTCCAGATCTATCTACAGCAACTAATGTGTCTGATATACCAGCCATGATGTCGGGTTGTTTTAACAATGAAACTTTTTTAAGTAGTTTCTTATGTTACATTATTGTAGAAAAACCGGAGGTAATACTCACCATAGACCCAATATGTATAGGCGAACAATTAGAGCTACTAGCAACAGTAAATCCTGCTGGTACAAGTCCTTATGACTATAGTTGGATGCCTAATTCAAGTGATGATATATTAAATCAAACTTCACCATATAGCATTGTAGTTACCACATCAGCTAATACGTCTCACGATGTTGATTATACAGTGTCTATTGTTGATGCGAATGGGTGTGAAGCTACAGATACTGCTAATCCTGATATTCTCCCACTTCCTGATGTTAGTATTACAGGTGTAATGTCATACTGCGGTCCGACTACTAGTCCTTCTCAAATAACAGCAAGTGGAGGAGGAACCTATTTATGGAATACTGGCGAAACTACTGCATCCATAACGCCAGATGCTTCCATAGTAGGATCTACTACCTATACAGTAACTGTTACAGGTGTTAATGGTTGCCAAAAAACTGTAAGTGCAATGGTTTGTGTCAATCCATTATTAGATGTGTGTTTAAATACGCCTATAGAGGCTACTACTTTAGGATGCAATCTTACTGCTCCATATAAACAAGTTTTCTTCTTTACTGATGATGCTGGTGCAATTATAGATATGGATGATAGTAGTACAGATTGTATTGCTATTTTCCCTACTACAGGATTGACTGTAAATGGAATTTATCATGTATATGCATTAAATTATGATGCGAGTGCAACACCAATTCCTGATTTAAGCACGGCAACGAATATTAGTGATGTGCCTGGAATGATGTCAGGTTGCTATAACGATCTTACATTTTTATGCGAGTATATGTGTTATAAAATTGCTCCATTGCCTGTTTGTAATATTAGTGGCCCAAATAGTTCATGCCCTAGTGCTAGCGGAATCAATTATTCAGGACCTACTGGAATGACAACTTATGAATGGACTATTTCTGGTAATGGAACGATCACTGCAGGAGCTGATACCGAGCAAGTAACGGTGAGTAGTGGAAGTAGTTGTACAACGGATTTTACACTTTCTTTAACAGTTACAGATGATTTAGGTTGTGAAAGTACTTGTACACAAGTAATTGATGTTTTGGATGTGACTAATCCATCAATCTCTTGTCCTGCAGCCATAAATAATATTCAAGGTTGTGGTTCTTCAGCTATTACAGCGGCAATTACTGGATATGATTTCTCAACAACTGAAACTACTATTACAACTTCATCATTTACAAGTACACCGGTAAGTGGGACAGTTAGTGATGCTTGTGGAATTGCATCATTAACTTATATTGATGCAGTAGATGCTGCGCAAAATGGATGCCCAAACCCACAAGTGTATGTTACCCGTACTTTTAAAGTGACAGATAATTGTGGTAATTCAGCGACTTGTACGCAGGTATTGCAGGTTTTGGATACGACAGTACCAAGTATAACTTGTCCTACTAATTTGATATTAGAATGTGATGGAGATTATGCATCAGAGATCAGTACATGGTTAGCAAGTGTAACGGCAACAGATGGCTGTGATGGCTCACCAAGCCTAACAAATAATTATGTTACAGGCACTATCCCAACATTAAGTTGTGATCAAAGTACAGGGTTGTCAGTGGTATTTACGGCAACAGATGACTGTGGCAACACGGCAAACTGTACACGTCAAATCATCTTAGATGACACAGCGGTACCAAGTATAACTTGTCCTACTAATTTGATATTAGAATGTGATGGAGATTATG
>CAYZQX010000045.1:0-16952 GCA_964480615.1 uncultured Chitinophagales bacterium
TGGACCAACTTAACTTACCTATTACGTAAAACTAGTCGGAGTTACGGATTAATTCCAAGCTATTGAAAGCCCGCCACCACAGCACAAACCCCTCCTATCCCTATCGCTTTTTATCGATTTACGACTCACGATTTTAGATTTACGACATTGAATCTGGTTGAAACAACTGAAGTAAGTCTATTAATTGATTTACGATCATGATGTTTGTGGCTGTAACCAATTAAAGTCTAGTGTCCATTATCCAGTGTCCAGAGTCTAGTTAAAGCAACTGCATTATGTCTAGTGTCAGCGTTAATTTATGGTTATAATATTTATCAGTTCCATACTACATTGCTCAATGAAAAAACAACACATTATTATAATAAAAAAAGGCCGTATTGATTATCTCAAATACGGCCTTAAAATAATGTTATTTTTATTATTAATTTATAGGTGTTATTGAAACTGGGATACAGGAATCAGGACAACAGTTATTCAGGGTTGCAGTAACTGGTGTCGAGTTATTACTATAGCAAGTTGCATCGACATTATTAACACATCTTGCGATTACAGAAACACCATTAGCCCAAGTAGGAAGCGTAGTCACCCAAGTAGCACCATTGTTAGTGCTATACTCTATATGAGTGCCAGCACCACAGCTAGTAAGGACTGAGATACTTCCTGTTAGTGCAGGACATTGATTATTCGTTACGGATAATACTGGTGGAGCAGGGGTAGTACAAATAGCTGATGCTGTCTTAAATCCGAAATCTATGGTATGATCGTTTTGTCCATAATTACCTGTCATATAGGTAATTTGAGGTGCACCGTTTTGAAGTATAGCATCGCTATCTCTTGTATCACCATTTAAGCTAGTATCGGTATTAGAATTTGTTAGCGTAAGGCTTGCCAAATCTCCTATACCAGTAGTTCCGCTCCAATCAGCAGATCCAATTTTGATGATGTAATTGGTTTTTTCTAACAAGCCACCTGTAACATTCGTAGCGTTAAAATACCAGTTACCAGTTGCATTAGTAGTTGTCGTAGCAATTTGATTGCCTGAAGCATCGCATAAGATAACACTTACATTAGGGATTGGCATTTCATTAGCATCCTGGATGCCATTCGCATTCGCATCATTCCAAATTCTATTTCCTATTTCGAGCGGTGGTGGAGATGATAAGATTTCTACGTCGCCCATACCATTAGACTTTCCACCAAGACCGATTCCAAATTGTAAGGTGGTCACATTCCATTCAGTAGTTTGATAGAACAAGATCCCACTATTTTTTTGACCAGTGGTATTGTTTAGCTTAATCAATCCTCCTGACCAAATTGTGGTGGTGGGATTTATAGAACTCAATACTACCTCTCCTGCACCTGCTAATAATGCTAATCCGCCTTGCGAAGTTTCTTCATGTGATGTTGGTGTAGGTGTATATGATTCACCACAGTAATATTCATTAGTTCCACAACCTCCCCCTGCTGCTGTAGTACCATTAGCTTCTCTAGTGTAAGTTGAACCATTGTAATAGTACCTCAGTATATCCCCGCCTACTCTAATATCCATAATTGTGTTAGCAACGGTAGGATGAGGTTGGAATCCTCCCCATTGATCTCCTGTACGATCTCTTATGCCCAATATCATTGATCCATCGACATCAAACTCTATATCAGTAAGCCATGGAGAAACCCTACTGGCTTGGTAATAATTTTTCCCATTGGCAGCAATTGCATTAAGCATCCAACCATTGGCATTATTAACAGTAGCAGTTGTACTAGTAGTTTCATCACTCCAAGGATGGTTTTGTGTGTCTGAAATTACTTGCGGCTTACCATGTGTATAATTCAAACTAGAATTAGCAATAACTGTATTCCAACTATTTGTTATTAAATCGTAGGTAAGTACGGATGCTGACATATTAGCAGCAGTTGCATTTGCTGCATCTAGCTCTCCTGTACAAGTAACTCCCACATATAACTTATCTCTATAGACTTTAAGCGCAAATGGTCTAGCAACACCATTAGTACATGAAGGCATACCTGCTATAGAAAGTTCAGTCACATTAGCAGCAGTGGGTAGTGATCCAGTAGCTAAATAGTTAGCAATATCAATTACTATGATGTTTCGTTCATAAAGATTAGTTACATATAATTTCTTTTGACTCATAGAAATATCTATATCGCCAAGTCCTGCCTTGCCTACAAGCCCGAACACACTAGCATCCACACTTCCTACACTAAAATTAGCTGGTAATCCACGAGCAGAATTAGAACCTACTGTGCCAAGATCAATGCCAACAATTGCATCCAAATCAATAAAATTTGAAGTAGTTCCAGTTCCTGTACTATAATCTGTTACATATATCCCACCTACGCCTAATGGACCTAACCCAACATGTCTTTTAACAAAAGCCGCGGAGAAAAGTTTGTTTTTAGGCGCATGCCAAGCCAGTCCCCAAAGCGAACCCACTTGAGATCCGACTGCCACATTTTGTAAATTATTGAGCGTTGAATTGATGGAATTATAATCAATTGTTTTAAGAAGGCTAGCGGTACTTGCTGTACCCCCTGCTATTGGATCACCGCCGACATGCTGTACGGATGTCATTTTAGGATTTGTAGATCCCACATACTCATCAGGATAAAACAAACCGTAATCAGCTGTTGTTGATGCCGATGAGTAGAACTGAACACTCGTCATATTTCCAGCACCCACTGGTGAAGTATAATCACCAATCATTCCTCCTAAAAATTCGACTCTAATGGGCAAGGTCAGGCCCGAAAAACTGTAGGTACCAGTAGAACCTGTAGTAGCTGTGCCCACTAAGGCACCAGCAGAATTATACGCATTAACCGTAATACCTGCTAGAAATGGTTCATTAAAAGTAGCACTATTATCCTTTACACCATTGGCGTTTAAGTCTCTAAAGACCTTACCGCTTACTTGCGCATAGTTTTGAATACTAAAAAATGTTAAATAAACGACTATCCAATAAATATATTTTCTCATAATATTTTGGTTTTAAAAATTGATTCGTATTGCCAATTCGAAAAACCTCTACCAATAATCTTGCCATGTCTTTAATTTTAACATAAATAATTTATACTATATTGATTATCTATGTATTATATATTTTGATATATCATATATTATATTTTGAAATATTTATATTTTAGCCTATTTTGATCATTATTGTACGATAATTTGTACATTTGTTTCATTATATGTTATTTTTTTTTATAATTTTATTTAATATTTTTTCACAAATTGTAGTATTTCAAATTTTAAATTTTTGTTTACAAAATCGATCTTGCTTGAGATGCTCTATTTAAAACAAAATCTCATAATTTAGTAAATTTATTTAGCTTTTTTATTGGAAAGCGGGATAGTCCAGGTCAATAAATAATAGTGGCCTTAACAGAACTAGTGTTAGCAAGTCACTTATATAAAATTAAACTCCTAGACCAAGGGATAATTGCTAACTAGCAATGTACCGAAACTAAAATCTATGGTGATAAAAATGTTTTTTTGCATTTGAGGATAAATTATTAGAGTCCACTCAATGATTCAAAATTATAGGATTATAGCGATGCCTCAGGCCCGGGAGGCTCAGGCTACATTTACTGGCATTTATTTTTTTTTCAATGGCTGCCAGAATCTTCGCAAGCTCGATTTGTTTTCGGTCGTATCCGCTGCCTCCCTTCTAATATCTTTCATTCATAAACCATGCTAGGTTTTTATCCCTTCTTACTCAACTAGACTAGTGAAGGGAGTCATCGAACAAGACTAAACCATTCCGCTTCCCTATCGCGAAAACCACCTTAAGTTCTAATTAAAAAACAACCCTATCCATTTAGCTCTATACTAACTATTGCTCAAGAAAGGATTACGCTGGTCTATATCATGATTTTAATTAGGATGGGTGTATTTGTACATTCGTTTTATGGTTTTTGGTGTTATGCCTTATCTAAATTAAGTGTAAAAAAAAAATTGACATAGGAAATGGAAACTACTCCTCTTCCTTTAAATAGGCTTGCTCAATAACTGCAAGATCTTTAATGCTAAACGATTATAGAATACGTAAGTACAAAGGAAATGCGCAATAATTTCTGCTTTTTAGCAAAAAAGCTTGCATCATAATTATAAAATGTCTTCTCTTATACAGTGCGCTTTCAAGTTGTGTTCGCGATAGGGATCGCAGCGACACCCCACAGCGACTTTAGGAGCGAGGAGTATAGCGTAGAGCCCGGGCCACAGGCATCGCCATAATCGCATACTTATGAGTTATTTAGCAAGCCCTAAATAGCAAGGAGCTGTTTCTTGGTCAGATCGTTTTGTTGTAAATGTAATAAGGATAGGAGAGTCCCCCTACAACAACTTTTAGATCGAGGCGTTTATCGAAGTCAAAAGATAGTGCCAGTACCTGCTGCCAACAAATAATAATAATTTCGCAATCAAAATCTAGCATGCAATCATAATTGTAGCGCATAGTGGAACTGACTGATAACATGCGATGACATTAGCTATCATCAATTATAAGCTTGCAAAGTGTGAGCCTTTAGGAATTGAATTAATCGTATTATTTTTCACAATTGAAAAACTCCTAACTATCCAAAAACAAAAAATGCTCGTTAATTATTAGTTATTTGGTACGACAATAAGTTCATAACAATTAGGAGTAGGGCAACATTCTTCAGTCTGAATTATTACTGGACAACAAGAGGTTGCAGGGCAATAATTTGGGTCTGAGGATTCGGCATAAAAACATTCAGATCCATCTTCCATGCCAGGCGTGTTCGCATCAACAGTTAGTACACCATTCACGGATGGCACCACAGCACCGCTGCTATTGTACCACACTATATCATTGAAAGTAGAGCTTGTAGTTAGTACTTCATTATTAGAACCATCAGCACATACTTGATAGGTAGGAACAACTGGACATGCAGGGCTTTCACAAGGGTTAGGCACATCTGTACAGGATTCTAAAGTGGGTGCTGTGAAGGCATTGAGCTCAGTAGCAGTACAGGTGTTATCACCTACAGCAGTAGCAGTAATAGTAGTTACAGCCCCATTCGCATCGAATCCAGGTATATTGAATACTTGGTCTCCACTTCCATCCGTTGTTACTTGCTGTCCATTAATAAGAATATCGGTGCCTGGTAAATTGCTATAGATTAAATGTACAGTTAGTATATACTTTCCTAAATTGTTAGGATCACAAGCGGCAGTAGGTGGAGTTGATGTAACATCGATTGCTATACTACAAGGCGGTAGTGCTCTAAAACCCATATCTAATGTATGGTCATTAATACCAAACTCGCCAGTCGTATATGTAATACTAGGTACACCATTTAGTAAAATAGCATCGCTATCTCTTATGTCTCCATTAGTTGTTCCATCGCTATTAGCATTAGTTAGTGTCAATCCAGACAACTCTGCTAAACCTGCTCCACCAGACCAGTCTGACGAACCTATTTTTATGATATAATCCGTATTTGGCTGCAATCCACCTGTAACATTTGTGCTATTGAAAAACCATTGGCCAGTACTAGAAGTAGTTGTAGAACTTATTAAAGTAGTGCCATCGGCAGCATATAATTCCACCGTTACATTGCTCAACACAGTTTCACCAGGATCTTGTATGCCATCTACATCAGTATCAATCCATATACGATTACCTATTTCGATAGGTGGCGCTGATTGAAGAAGCTCTACATCACCCATACCATTGGATTTTCCACCAAGTCCAATACCAAATTGTAATGTATTGACATTCCATTCCGTAGTTTGATAGTAGAGGATACCGCTATTTTTTTGACCAGTGGTGTTATTTAATTTTATTAATCCACCTGACCATATTGTTGTAGTTGGGTTTATACTACTAAGAACAACTTCATTAAGACCAGGCAGTAAGGCGAGCGATCCCTGTGATGTTTCTCTATGTGATAAATCCACCATGTAAGCTTCCCCACAATAGTATTCATCAGCTGCAGCACCACAACCGCCTCCTTCTAGGGTAGTACCTGCTGATTCTCTGGTATAAGTGCTTCCATCATAGTTATATCTCAATATATCGCCACCGATTCTAATATCCATAATTGTGCTAGGGACAGTTGGGTGTGGTTGAAAACCGCCCCATTGATCGCCTGTACGATCTCTCAATCCTAATATCATAGATCCATCGATATCGAATTCGATATCGGTAAGCCAAGGAGACACCCTACTCGATTGATAATAACTCACACCATTTACTACTTTAGGTTTTAATGTCCAACCATCGACTCCATTAATAGTGGCGGCATTGCTACTCATATCATCACTCCAAGGATGGTTAACTAAATCTGAAACAATCTGAGGGAAACCATGTGTGTAATTCAAACTGCTCGATGATATAGGCGTAGTCCAAGAGTTGTCTATGAGGTTATAGGCCAAAACTGAAGCGGACATATTTGCAGCGGAAGCCGATGGAAGATCTAATTCACCAGTACAAGTAACACCTACATACAATTGGTCTCTATACACTTTAAGTGCAAAAGGTCTAGCAACACCATTAGTACAAGTAGGCATATTGCCAATTGGCAATTCAGTAACATTAGCAGCAGTAGGTAATGCGCCAGTCGCAAGGTAGTTAGCAATGTCGATAACAATTATATTTCTCTCAAACAAGTTTGTTACGAAAAGCTTTTTTTGACTTATGGAAACATCAATATCCCCAAGGCCAGCTTTGCCCACAAGCGGTAAAACAGTTGCATCAACGCTTCCAACATTAAAATTAGCAGGTAATCCTCTAGCTGAGTTTGTACCAATGGTGCCTAAATCGATACCTGGAACGGCATCGAGATCAATAAAATTACTGGTGGCATTCACAGCTCCACTCATATCCGTTACATATAGTCCACCGATACCTAAAGGTCCAAGCCCTACATGTCGTTTCACAAATGCCGCTGAGAATAATTTCTCTTTTGCAGGATACCATGCTAAGCCCCATAGTGAACCTACTTGTGCACTCAAGGCATCAACTTGAAGATTGTTAAGACTCGAATTAACCGAATTATAATCAACAGTTTTGATTATACCGGCGGTACCCGCTGTGCCACCTGCTAATGGGTCGCCACCGGTTTGTTGTATGGCCGACATCCTAGGATTGGTACTTCCTACATATTCATCCGGATAATACAAGCCGTAGTTAGCAGTGGTTGAAGGGGCATCATAGAACTGAACACTGGTAAAATTACCAGCACCAGATAAGGAGGTATTGTCACCCACAAGTCCATCACCAAACTCAATTCTCAATGGAAGTGTCAAGCCTGTAAATGAATAATATCCATTAGCATCAGTTGTTGCTAAGCCTGCCAAACTCCCTGAAGCATTAAATGCTAATACAGTGACTCCAGAAACAAAAGGTTCACTGTATGGTGCTATATTGTCTTTTACACCATTAGCATTAAAATCACGGAACACAGTTCCGCTTACTTGAGCCATTATTCCCTGACCACATGCAAACAGAGAAAGTAGCACAAAAACATTGACAAGAATTTTCATATAATTATAATTTAATCAGTTTAGTTCAACACCATTATCTGAAAAAAAATATCAAATTACTTGCCAAGTGGCTTATTTTGCACTAATTAAAACTTATTGCTTTGTATTTCAATGTTTTATGTAATTACATTTATTTAATATTATATTTTGACTTTACAATAAATGTGTTCATTTTATAATACATTTTATAAAATTGTTTCGTTATTAAGGGCCATTTATACTCAATTTTTTAAATATTTCTTACATTTTATTAGTTTTTCAAAATTTAAAATTCTACCCTATTAGTGGGACATTCATCTCTGTAAATCGTTTTATTTCTTTAACTCAGTCATATATTCCAGCACCTTCGTGACATTTTTTGAATTTTTTGCCTGACCCGCAGGGACAAGGGTCATTTCTTTCCACCTTTACTTTTGCGGGTTTAGCAGGAGTTTTGCTGGCCTCTTCCTCTACTTCATCCTCTTCATCAGTAAAGAGTGCAGCCGTATTTTCCCAGTAATTGATCCTTTCTTCATAGTTAGCGGTACATAGATCTACGCCATAGTCATAAGCTCTATGTCCTTTCATGGCCTCCAGCGCATACAATAGCTCATTTAGATCTGATCTTTCATATTTTTTCTTAGTCTTCTCATTTTCCCTAGCTATTATTTGCTCACCAAAAGTGATGACCTCTTCCCAGCCTAATGGTATTAAGGAGCTGAAATATTTTACAAAAAATGGAGGGAACTCCTTATGCAGTATGGACAGCAGCTCCGGCTTATAATCGTTTCCTTGTACTAATCGAAACACAGGGAATAGCATATAATAAGGCGACTTGGTATTGCGATCAATACATCTTTGTATCGCCTTTACAACCATTGGAATAAATTCTTGCGGATACTTCTGAGCTAATTGATAAGCAAGCACCATTCCCATTTGACAAAAAAACTCGTCGAACTCGACACCTTCAATTGTGAGTAATTTAATAACTGGCTTCGCAAAACTCATATCCAAATGATTTTCAGCAACCACGCTCAACCATACCGGCGTCATTACATTAGCATCATACCGATTATAAAAAGCCTCACCATAAGCTTCCGTAAGGGCAAGTGTTATTCGGGCAGTCAATATGTCCGACTTTGGGCTATTCAATAAAAACGATATTGCTTCTCTTGGAGCATGCTCATACGATTCGTTGAGTTCATTTAATGCATCGTCTAAATTCATATTATTCTAATTTAGGACAATGATAGTCAAATTTGTTTTTTTTAATCGAATCACCCCCTACATTGGAATATGATCCTGGATTTATTATTATTGCATTGGCTTCAGTTTTTAAATTATTAGAATCTTCAAAAAATGGCTATGACTACTCCCATTTTGTATTAGATCTTTACTGTTAATAGCTGCCTAATTAATATTCATAGAATGTATTCATTTCTTAGTATTACAATTTTAATAGTTAATACCAAGAAGCTACTCAATTACGCAATTAATCCAAAGATGTAATGGAATTCACTTTTGAGCTTCGATCGTGGACAAAGAATAAAACTAAAAATTAATGTACACCGTCATTGACCCTTAAACCCAAAGCAAGTGTAATAAATTCAGATAATACAAATTTGGTATTCATACATTGCTCCATTAGTTTAGACTTCATCCTTTGCATTACTGTATTTGCGATAGGGATCGTCGCAAACCAAGCGTAAGCGCAGGTTCTTGTTGCAATTAGAAAAAATACTAAATTCGCAAACACACCCCACAGCGACTTTAGAAATCAAGCGCAAGCGCAGATTCTTGCTTGCCATTGAAATTAATCCATTTAGTAAGTAGCGAGGAGTATAGCAAAGAGCCCGGGCCGTAGGCATCGCCATATTAATTAATTTTAGGCTTAATAAGTAGTCCTTTATCTTTTCGTATAGGGGATTGAATCTGGTTCAGTGTGAAGGATCAATTACCCGATTATAATACTATCTTTTGCAATAAAAAAAGGGGCTTTGAATCTTCTAATTCAAAACCCCTTCATATCCTTTTATAAGCAATTAAATATTATCAACTAAGACCCACAAGAAGTACAAGTAGGATCATCGATGCTACAGAATTTTTTGACTGCTGCTAGATCGTCAATAGATAGGTCAATACTAGGTTCAGCAGTTGTCGAATGATTAACATATAGTCCTGGCTTATATCCTATTTTAGCTTTATCCAATTTATTATTTACCTCTAGCTGATCAATAATTGTTTCTACCCCATTGGTTTTGAATCCTATTGGCGCAGGCTTCATGGAAGTAGTAGTTGCTACTCTTTCTATATTAGGCAGTGGACTAATCGGTATTTCTTGGTTTTTAGTAGGTGCAACTTCATCGCGTTGATTTTCTTTAAAATCTTTCATGTATTGTGCGTCAACTGTAAACTTAATAGGTTCAGCAGCAGCTTTAGATCTCAGATAATACATACCTGTTTTTAGGCCCCTTTCCCAGGCATAAAAATGCATGGATGTAAGCTTGCTATAATTCACATCTTGGACAAATACATTCATGCTTTGACTCTGACAAATAAATGCGCCTCGATCAGCAGCTAAATCAATTATTGATTTTTGTTTTATTTCATAAGCTGTTTTGTACAAGGACTTAATTTGATCAGGTATTCCCTCAATATTTTGGATTGATCCATTATTAGCGATCAGTGCGTTTTTAGTATCATTATTCCAAAGGCCTAGGCTTATTAAATCGTTTAGCAAATGCTTATTGACCACGACAAATTCACCAGACAATACACGGCGAGTGTATATATTAGAAGTATATGGCTCTATGCATTCATTGTTTCCAAGAATTTGTGATGTAGATGCTGTAGGCATAGGTGCTAACAACAAACTATTACGTACACCATATTGCATTACATCGGCCCTCAACTGATCCCAGTTCCATCTTTCTGAAGGTTTTACACCCCATAGATCAAATTGAAACTCACCTTTACTCAATGGACTGCCATAAAATGTTTCATAGGGACCAAGTTGTTTAGCAAGCTCCATAGAAGCTGTCATAGCAGCGAAGTACATCGTTTCAAATATTTCCTTATTGAGGACCCTTGCTTCCTCACTTTCAAATGGAATTCGAAGCATGATAAATGCATCGGCTAAACCTTGTACACCAATGCCAATGGGGCGATGGCGCATATTAGAATTGCGCGCTTCTACAACTGGATAATAATTGACATCAATAATTTTATTGAGATTGCGTGTTACTACTTTAGTAATTTCAGCAAGCTTAATATGATCGAATTTCTTATCTTTAGTTATAAACTTATTTAATGCTAAGCTTGCCAAATTGCATACTGCGACTTCATCGGGGGCTGTATATTCCACGATTTCAGTGCATAGGTTACTGCTTCTTATGGTACCTAAATTTTTCTGATTAGACTTTCGATTGCATGCATCTTTAAATAGCATAAACGGATTCCCTGTCTCTATTTGACTATCTAAAATTGCGAACCATAGATCTTGCGCCTTTACTGTTTTGCGTGCCTTGCCTTCAAGTTCATATTGTAAGTACAATTTTTCAAATTCTTCGCTATGCGTATCACATAATCCAGGTGCTTCATTAGGACAAAATAATGACCACATGCTATTCTCCTTTACTCGCTGCATAAACAGGTCAGGTATCCAAAGCCCAAAGAATAGATCTCTCGTGCGCATCTCTTCTTTTCCATGATTCTTTTTCAGTTCTAAGAAGTCGAATACATCGGCATGCCAAGGCTCTAAATAGATGGCAAAAGCTCCCTTTCTCTTACCTCCACCTTGATCTACATATCTTGCAGTATCATTGAATACTTTGAGCATAGGCACTATTCCATTAGACTCTCCGCCAGTACCTTTGATATAACTTCCTTTCGCCCTAATATTGTGCACACTCAATCCAATACCTCCTGCACTTTGCGAAATCTCAGCACAATTTTTTAATGTGTCGAATATTCCTTTAATACTATCATCTTTCATGGTAAGTAAGAAACATGAGGATAGCTGTGGCTTAGGCGTTGAAGCATTGAACAAGGTAGGCGTAGCGTGTATAAACCATTTTTCCGACATCAATTCATAAGTCTCTATGGCTGCATCGATATCATTTTTATGAATACCTAGGGCAACTCTCATGAATAGGTGCTGTGGTCGCTCAGTTACTTTGTTATTGATCTTGAGCAAGTAGGAACGCTCTAATGTTTTGAATCCAAAATAATCAAAATGATAATCTCTATCATAGATGATGGTAGAATCCAATTTATTTTTGTGTTCCCATATTATATTAAAAATTTCTTCTGATATAAGCCCTGCTTTTTGACCTGTTTTAGGATCTATATATTCATATAAGTCTTTCATCGTAAGAGAGAAAGATTTATTGGTACTTTTATGCAGATTAGAAACAGCTATTCTTTCAGCAAGTCTCGCATAATCAGGATGTATGGTGGCCATTGATGCGGCTGTTTCAGCTGCTAAATTATCCAGCTCAGCAGTCGTCACCCCATCATATATACCTTGTATTACTTTGCGTGCTATTTCGACTGATGACACAAAACGCACATCTAAGCCATAACATAACTTCTCAATTCTAGCAGTGATTTTGTCAAACTTGACTGGCTCACGCATACCACTTCTTTTTACTACAAACATTTTGGTGGTTGGGGATTTTTGGTGGGTTAAAATTCAGTATCGAAAGCTATAACTTGCTCTTCCTTTTTAGACATTACACCTGATTTTTGATAATCGGCAACTTTTTTCTCGAAGAAATTGGTCTTACCTGACAGGCTTATCAATTCCATAAAGGAAAATGGATTATTTGCAAAATAAAACTTGGGCACACCCAATGAAATCAATAATCTATCCGCAACAAATTCAATGTATTGACACATCAGATCTGCATTCATGCCTATTAGTGAAACTGGCAATGCATCGGATACAAATTCCTTTTCAAAGGCTACTGCTTCAGTAATAATATCTAAAACTTCTTTGTTGCTCGGTTTATTTTGCAACATTGAAAACAATAAACAAGCGAAATCGCAATGCAATCCTTCATCCCTGCTGATTAGCTCATTAGAAAAAGATAGGCCAGGCATGAGTCCACGGCTTTTTAACCAAAAAATGCTACAAAAACTTCCTGAAAAAAAGATTCCTTCTACAGCGGCAAATGCGATTAGGCGATGTCCAAAACTTGGTGCATTCTCAATCCATCTTAATGCCCAATTGGCCTTTTTGCCTACACAAGGAAGGGTTTGTAATGCATTAAATAAAAAGTCTTTTTCGCTTGGATCCTTGATATAGGTATCGATTAGTAGGCTATATGTTTCGGCATGTATATTTTCAATGGCAACTTGAAAACCATAAAAGCATCGAGCTTCAGGAATTTTTACATCCTGCATAAAATTGACAACTAAATTCTCATTTACGATTCCATCACTGGCAGCAAAAAAAGCTAAGACATGCTTTATAAAGTGCCGCTCATTGTCATTTAATTTTTCCCAATCCATTAGGTCTTGGGTCAGGTCTATCTCTTCAGCAACCCAAAAACTGGCTTCTGCTTGCTTGTACATTTTCCATATCTCATCGAACTTAATTGGAAAAAGTACAAATCGATTTCCATCGTCTTGTAAAATTCTTTCTTTCATTTTCTACTTTCTGTGGGGTTTTAATTAGGGGATTTTTACTACCCAAAGCTGAAAGTACAATACTTCCCTTTTTGGAACGCTAAAGTAGTAGGAAAGTAGAAATTTAACAGATCGAATTATCCACAATTTTTAAGAAATGAAATGCTTATCGGTGAATAAATAACCCTTTTAACTGTGTAAATCTTTTTTGACATCGAAATAGACCTTGTTTGATAATTATCTTTAGAATATATAAACGATTGACAATCAATATGTTGCACAAATGAAGTTTTTTAATATAAACTGGTTTTCAAAATAATTGAATATTGTTTATAATTATATTTATTTATTTAGATTCTTTAGATTTACAATTTTCACTCCGCTTGTCTGCTGCTGAATTTTCAGGCTAATTCAAAATTTTTGTTTCAAAAATTTAATATAATCTTCAATATTTCCAAATTCTCCGTTTTGATAATTAATTTCAAAACCCAATCATTCAGAATATATCACAAAAAAAAACTTGAGGATCGTATTATATAATTACAAAAAATGAGTTTACTAACTGAGCGTCAAAAAAGGAAGTTTATTCAAGTCTTATAGTTATACAAGAGACCATGATTTTTCCTATGAATTCAAACCTGTTAAGATTACAAGCAATATAATGGCTAAGGTTGTATTGTATCCTAGCTGTAGGATTTAATAACTATTTTTGCTTACTGGTGGCCATTACCTTATTCAATTGGAGCAATAAGTGAAAACACAGTTAATCACCAAAGCTTATGCTTACTGGCCGCTCTGTATTCACGATTTAGATTGTAGCTCCTATTATTACTCGTAGCAGCATAGCTCAATAAGTAAGCTGTCGCTTACAAGATCAATAGGTTAAAGCATAGGTCCTTTCCAACTCCATTAAAATCACATGCTACTATAGATAGAGATAGTATACGCAAATTCTCATTCCAATAATAAACAGCAAGTGGTCTTGAGCTTAGCATAAAACTAGGCATAACGCTAATTAAAAACAGAAAATTGACTCATCACTTCGATATGTTAAAATAGCTAAGAAAATGAGCATGACAGATTTTGCCAGAATTATATTATATAGCGATAACTAACTGATTACTGCTCTAACTGCATTGTTGTGGGATTTTTGAAAATCCAAAAAATCGAGCGATGAATGCTTTCTATATTTCTTAGTCGAATGTCTCTTTTTTTGTCTAAAATCGGGACAATCACATTTTTTAGCCTTCCAAGCGGCACAACCAGAACTTGAGAACACTAAAGAAATACATATCATTATGATTATATACTTAGAATATTTCATATTGAATTTTATTAATTTAACAAGGCATTGTCACTGATACAGCGGTAAACTCTGGACAACGGTCGCATTTTCCTCTTTTAAAACTAGCACAGCTAGCCATCGATAGGAGCAATATTGCAGTGAGCAATAATATACTTTGACTTTTTTTCATTAACAATATTTTGGGCAAATATCACTATTTACTTTATAAATGACACAAACGTATAGACATAAAAAAAATTACATTGTAAATTGCCGCCAACTAAAAAAGTTGAAATCAAGAAAAAAGATAATAATAACCCCACTCGACTGGGGGCTGGGCCATGCCTCCAGATGTATTCCCATTATTAACGCGCTCATGGACTTGGGCATAGAAATATATATGGCGGGATCAGGGCGCTCAGGCTTATTGCTCCAAAAAGAATTTCCACAACTAGCCTATAAAGAATTACCCTGGCCTAATATTAAGTATCACAACAATGGAAGATTTGAATGGGCCATCGCTAGGCAAACACCAAAAATAATTGCCGCAATTAAACAAGAAAATAAGATCATTAATGATTATATAAAACAACATAAAATAGATGGGATAATATCAGATAACCGCTATGGATGCTGGTCAGCGCATATCCCTAGTGTGATTATAAGCCATCAGTTAAAATTATTAATGCCCACCTATTTAATGCCGCTAGAAATAATACTGAACAAGCTCTCCTATAACTACATCAGCAAGTTTAGCAATGTTTGGATTCCCGATGAAACTGAACCCAATGATTTAAGTGGCATATTATCCAAGCCACATTGGTTACACAAGCTCAACAATGTAGAACGCATAGGCCTATTGTCGAGGTGTTATCCTATAGACTTGCCAAAAAAATATGAGCTTGCTATTATACTTTCAGGACAAGAACCACAGCGTACCCTATTAGAACAAAAACTAATGAAACAAGTAGCTTTGCTACCTGATTCCTATAATTGTATCCTAGTGCGAGGGATCACTGAAGGCAGTGATCAACCCCTCCTAATGGATAAGATAACCAGCTATGATTACCTCACAACTACAGCGTTAAACGAGGTACTCAATCAATCGGAAATCATTATAGCGAGAAGCGGTTATTCCACAATCATGGATCTAATTAAGCTGAGAAAAAAAGCATTATTAGTGCCTACACCGGGTCAAACCGAACAAGAGTATTTGGCTAATTATTTAAGCAAAAAAAAAATATTTCATACAGTAGAGCAAGACAAGATCAATCTAAAATCGGATCTTGACTTATTGTGTAATGCGACACAGCCATTGCTTTACACTGCTTATTCAACTGACTTGTCACTACACATAAAATCATTTATTGCCAGCTTATGAGAATAGGATATGATGCTAAGCGGTATTATAAAAACAGAACTGGATTAGGCAATTACAGTCGAAGACTTATTGATCAACTCTCGAGCTTACACGCAGAGGATGATTTTTATTTATTTGTTGCTAATGAAAAAAATCCAATTGCCAATTATCCCAATCAGGTAATTATTAACCACAAGACCCTATTTCCAGCACTGTGGCGTTCATTTTCGATCAAGCGAGATATAGCAAAACAATCGGTAGATTTATACCATGGATTGAGCAATGAGCTTTTCAGTGGTGAGCTACCTAATGTAAAAAAAATAGTGACGATCCACGACATAATATTTAAAATATACCCACAGTATTTCCCTAAAATAGATCGAATATTTTATGACTATAAAACAGCGATGGCCTGTAAAAATGCGGATAAAATAATTGCTGTTTCTGAAAACACGAAAAACGATTTACTTCGCCATTACCCTATCAAGGACACTAAGATTGAGGTCATACATCCCCCTATGAAAATTATTGAAAACTCGAATGTAGATACACAAAAAGATGGGCCAAGGTATTGGCTCTATGTGGGCACTGTAGAGGAGCGGAAAGATGTGCTATTACTCATTAAAGCAGTTCAGAAGCTGAATGAAAAATTACCACTATACATTATAGGCGATGGCAAAAAATATCTTTCTCAGGTTAAAGAATATGTGATGACCAACCACCTTGAAAAACAAGTAATCTTCTTATCACACATCAGTGACCAAGAACTACATCGCTATTATCAAGGCGCATTAGCAGTCATATATCCGAGTATGTATGAAGGATTTGGACTTCCTATACTTGAGGCAATACAATATGGCAAACCCGTTATAACTACTCATTCTTCATCATTGCCCGAGGCAGGGGGATCCATCGCACTCTATATTAAAGCTGGCGATGTTAATGACCTAATGGAAAAGATGACCTATGTATTAGCTGGCTATGCTCCTTCTAATGAACAGGTACAAAAACACCTCTCGCATTTCAAGGATATACATACGATTGAAAAAGTCTATAAGCTCTATCATAAATTATAAGATGCGGGCTTGCTCTATCATTCAAACATAAAAAATGTTGGCGATGCCTTACAGGCCCGGGCTTTGCTGGCTTATAATTGATTTTTGCTAGCC
>CAYZQX010000046.1:0-16471 GCA_964480615.1 uncultured Chitinophagales bacterium
TGATATAAAGTTAATAATTATTGGGAAAACTAGGTGCTATTCTCTTGAAAAATTCTTTATCTAATAAGGGTTACAGAGGTTTAAGGAACGACTATTTATCACACCCATTTAAGTATAACTACCAAGGGTACTACAATCACTTCAGCAAATCGTTTCACATTACTAATCTGGCATTTCATTATAAATCAATACCTATTTTTCTTGGTATAAACTAACAATAAATACCTTGGCAAATTAGAACTATGTACAATCCAACATCAGTCGATAATATAATCGCTTTACACCCATTAACATACCCATAAAAAAAGCCCGCTCTTTATACAAGAGCGGGCTACTATATTCAATTTAATAATGCAAAAGCACTATTTCTTTACAAACTTAATGTTTTGCGTATTTCCATCCTGAGAAACAGTAAGGAAATATACCCCATTAGCTAACTCATTAATATTGATTGTAACCATATTGCTACCTTCAACTACATCAACATTAATTCTACTAAGTTCTTTTCCTACTACATCATATACACTCATTGTAGCCTGACCATTAGTAGCTGTAATGTATGATACATTAATCGCTGAGTTTGCAGGAATTGGGCTAATGCTTACTAATTGACAGAACTCCGTATTGCGAAGTGATACTAAGTGGTCAACTACTGTAACTGATCCATCAAAATCAGTTTGTGACAAGCGATAATAAACTTGCTCACAAGCTGCTGGTGCATCAATATAGTTATATGTACGAGCACTGTTAGTAGTACCTGAACCATCAACTGTTCCTATTACATCGAAATTAACACCGTCCTTAGAACGAGCGATAGTAAAGAAATCGTTTTGGTATTCAGAACCTGTCACCCAAGTTAGTTCATTGCCACGCTCAGTTGCTATACCTGTGTAAGAGATAAGCGAGATATCCGTCTTAGAACATTCGATAGGAGTACCTACATAACTTGCACCAGGACATCCTGAACCATCAGTTACTTGAATTGAAGGAGTTTGTCCATCAGAGTAACTTGCAGTAAATGCTACGTTAGCAACTTGAGTTCCATTAACGCTACCAGTTACAGAATAGCTTCCAGTACCACCTGTGATTACATAAGAAACAGCTTGATTTCCTGATGCTTCATCACAAGTTTGGTAAGTTGCATTTATCGCGATAGGAGCAATGAATTCTACAGCCACACCAGGTGCAACTTTTACACAAGGATTATCTTCATAATCAGGTATTCCATCACCATTAGCATCTTCACCTGCTATTGCTGATAAGTAATAAGTTACACCATATTGAGCACCACTAATATCAGAAAAACTAAATACACCAGTAGTATTAGCAGCTAATACAGTTCCTGCTTGAGATCCTGAAGCTGTATGAATAGCAAATGCATAAGCACCAGTTTCTGGGAAATCTTCATTTACATCAGTAAACATATAAGTTCCAGAAACAGACTCACCAGGACAAGCGATATCCTCGTCTTCATTCATTTCAATTGTAAAGGTACACTTAACACATTGTACATTATTGCGTTCTACAGTTATAGAACAACCATCGGAATCAGTTACTGTAAATTCGAAGTTGCCACCATCAGCACCTGACAATGTGATAGTTTCACCTGCTACTAGATCAGTACCATTAAAATCGCCAAACACATTATAAGGAGCTGTACCACCAGATAACTGATAAGTATAAGTCCAAGTATTGCTTTCACACACGTATCCTACTTCATCAGCAGCTAGACTTTCACAAGGATCTAAAGCCACACAAGCAGCAGCACCACTAACTACCACAGGAGTTTGACCTGAACCGTCAGTTACAGTAAAGCTATATGCAGTACCACAAGGGATTGATGAAGATGTATATGAACTTCCTGATACCGCAGCACCATTTACTGCATAAGCACCATTTCCACCACTTATTGCAAAACTTACAGTATAGGACTCACCATTTGCAGCAACTGAGGAAGAAGCTGCACTGGTAGCTAACCCGCTATATGAACCAGCACATACACAGTTAGCATTAATTGCATCACCAGATGTCATGCTATTGTTATCATTACAAGCACTACCGATTTGACCTGACAAGTTAGGACAGTTATCAGCAGAGTTACATATACCATCACCATCAGTATCTCCTTCAGGACAAGCTGGGATAATACAGTCACCGCTGTCACAAGTTGCATTCGCATTATAGTTAGTAGCTAATGGATTAGTACAACCCACTACTGTAGCTACTGTAGAACAAGTACAAGTAGCAGCATCCCAAGTTTCGATGCCATTCGCACAGTTGCCATCGCTCACACATGGAGTTGGTGCTGTACCAGCTTGACAAGAACAAGTTGTGCCATTCCAAGTTTCTACACCATTAGAACATACGCCATCATTACAAGTACCTGGATCTGGACATGCGAAAGTACAAGATCCATTATCGCAAGTTGCATTTGCATTATAATTAGAAGCAGAAGGGTTCGTACAACCTAATACTGTTGAAACTGTAGAACAAGTACAAGTAGCAGCATCCCAAGTCTCGATACCATTCGCACAGTTACCATCGCTCACGCAAGGAGTAGGTGCTGTACCAGCTTGACAAGAGCAAGTTGTGCCATTCCAAGTTTCTACACCATTAGAACATACGCCATCATTACAAGTACCTGGATCTGGACATGCGAAAGTACAAGATCCATCATCACAAGTAGCATTTACATTGTAGTTAGTAGCAGTAGCGTTCGTACAGCCTAATACGGTTGGAACTGTAGAGCAAGTACAAGTAGCAGCATCCCAAGTTTCAATACCATTAGCACAGTTACCATCGCTTACACATGGAGTAGGAGCAGTACCTGCTTGGCAAGAACAAGTTGTTTCATTCCAAGTTTCGATACCATTAGAACATACACCATCATCACAGGTTCCTGGATCAGGACAACTACAAAGTGGTCCATTAGGATCTAAATTAGGACAGCTCGCATTTAATGTAGCGGTGATTGGTGTATAACAAGTTGCACCACCACCTAAAATAGTACCAAGCTCAGCAGCGGTATAACCAGCTACTGAAGTAGTTGTATTACCTGTAGCACACACAGGAACTGGCAATGCAGAACTCAAAGTACCGCAAATTTCATCACCTGCATCGTCAAAATCACCGTCAGGATCTCCACCTGCGCCATCACCATTGTCATAACCAATAACTAATGTAGCCGCAGTATCACAATCACCTGCAGTTTCAATTACTTGAGGCTGAGCTGGATATACTGTATATACGAATTCAGCATCACCACATTCAGCGGATGCTGTATAGTCAAGTGGCAAACCATCAACAATCGCAACATAAAGAGTTAGATCAAATGAACTACACTGAGCACCAGTAATTCCGCCTGGAACAGTTACTGTACCAGCCGTTGCATCAACTGTATAAGCAATTCCCAAATCGTCAAATGCAATAGCATAAGGCAATGCAGTGGCATTATAAGCATCCGCAAATTCTGTAAATCCTTCAGTTGCTAAATCAGAAAAACCTGTTCCTGCAGCATTAACAATTGCAGCAACCGTAATTGACTGACCAGCATCTAGTGTAAGACCTGAAATATTAAATACTAAGTCATCACCAGCACAAGTTCCAGCATCAGCAGTTACTGATGTCCAAGTAGAAGCACAAGCTGGTGGTGTAACACCACAACTTGTATTAAGATCAGTTATAAAATCAATTTCACCAGTAGGCATGTTAGCGGTTGAGAAGGTAAGTATTCCTTCGCAATTGCCATTATCAGCAGTGAAAGTAATATCGAATGTGCTACCAGCTAACACAGCATCTATGTCTGACTGTGTAAGTTCAAGGATCAAAAATCCGTTTTGGCTAGTAGCTCCGATTTGATTAAATCCTGGAACAAAGGCACCTGATGCATCATAGTCACCCACTACACCTACTGCTGAAGATACAGTAAAGTCCACAACACAAGTTGGTGCAGAAGCAACAGAGATTAAATAATAAGCATTTCCAGGTGTACTTCCTGCGGTAACAAGATCAGAACAAAATCCAAACGGATAATCATTAGCAACTAGAGTTCCTTGTGCATCTAGTGCATAGAATGAGCCAGAAATATTACAAGTACAATCACCAGGACAAGTACAATAATCTTCACCAGCATTAGTCTCACAACCATTAGCTCCACAAGTAAATAATGGACACTGAGCAGCTAAATCAACTGCAGCTAAACTAGAAAGATCAATATTGAACACTTGATCACAACCAGCATCTCCATTATTTCCTGTAAAAGTAATAGTAAGCGATCCTGCATCCAGATCAGCTTGTGTAAGTTTTATAAACCCTATAAATCTATCCACATCACCAGTTGCATTAGCTGCGGGAGGACTAGTAGAATTGTAAAATGAACCAGCAGAAAATACCGCAGAACCAAATACATCATCAGGATTTGCAAGGGTAGATTCAATACTTGAATTGATCACAAAAGGGATATAACCAACAGCAGGATCTTCATTCGGCCCCCCTTCATAGCCTAAACCTGCATCAGTAAGCTCAGCAGGACAATAGATCAAAGGAGTTGTACTGCCTGCAAAATCAGGCCAAGAAAGGTAATCGAGGGTCGTTTCACAAGGACAATCTCCTCCACAAGTTGCATAGGTTTCGCCTGCTTCGCAAACATTATTTCCACATTCAGTACCCACTACCTCAATACAGAAGTCACCAGTCCACATATTGCCACCAGTACCCCATCCATCAATTAAAATGTAGTAAGTTGTTCCTGCTACTAGAGATACACTTACCGCAGAACGATAATCAGTACCACTAATATCATCATTGCACCCGCCAGCTACTAAAGTAGGCGTAGCACAACTTCCTTCTAATATGAGGATCTGTGTATCCACGTTACCATCAGCTGAACAAGCAGTAGAAATACCATAATCACCAGAAGCTGAAGGTGTAAATGTGTACCACACAGAAGATCCGAAATTTGCTGAATCAAACCAGCAGTTTGCAGCCGTGGCCAATCCAGCATCTCCCCCTGTAGAACCAACATTGGTCCCAGTAGTTGGAGTATTCACACTCAATGCAGTTGCCCCAGCACAGTCATCCGACTGAGCTCGAACCCAATTTGCGCACATAAGCGCAACGAACATTAATAGGATTTTTTTCATAAAAACAATTAAAAATATTAAAAATAGAAATTAGGCAAAATGAGCCAGCAAGATAGTAACTTTTTTTAACCTGTAAAAATATTGGCCCAAATTATTCATCTTTTAAAGTAAATAATCCAAATTTTCCCATTTTGTTTTTACAATCTATAGTCTTTTTAAATGATTTCTAAAGTCAAAAAATAAAAAAAGGTCATCAATCTATTATTAGAATGATGACCTCTATTATATTATTAAAAAAGTATCTACTCGTTTAATAACATAAAAACAAAACTTCAGATTTTAATTATAATTTCACCACTTTTTGTGCATATTCTTGGCCATCTATAGTAACCTTTACTAAATAGGTTCCTGTTGCATAGCTAACCAATTGAGTTGTAAAGGATTTGCTATTTACTTTTAGTTTGTGCGCTTCCATCAACTTGCCTGCAAGATCATATATAGTAACCTGTCCGCCATTCACTTCATTGTAAAATGAAATATTCAATGTCCCATTGATTGGATTCTGAATATAAAAAACACTATTTATCTCTTCAATACCCACACCTAAACAATCACAATTAGCCAATACTGTTCCCGTAAATGTTTCACTGCAATTAGCGCCAGCATTAAACTCAAAACTATATGTCATTGGCTCATTGCAATCGCCGCTATTCGAATTATCTGGCACATCGCCTGTACTTGTAAAACACTCTGTACCATCAACTGATAAAATAGCTACTGATGCTGCCGTGCCGCAAGATCCCACTGTTTCGGTTACCGTAGGTGCTTGAGGATATTCTGTATAAGATATTATTTGATAGCACATTGTGCCATCTGGATTTGTTAACGGTGTACCAGTTCCACCAGCATCAAATTGAAATGCGATCAGAGCCGCTTCAATATCTAAAGGGCCACAACCCGCAGCAGCAAATGGTAAAAAGCCTAATGACTGAGAGCCTAGTACTATCTCATTAAAATTCACAGCATTAGGATCAGTTATAGGATCACCGTTAGCAAAACTTGCACCATCCACTGTACTTAAAGAACCATCAGTAGTAGCATATACAATTAAATACCCTATTTCATTGCCATTAGAAGCTGTTTCGATTCCATTAGGATTTTCAATTGTAAGGATTGCTGTTTGTGGATCTCCACTATAGCATCCTGCAATATCGCTATACCCAAATCCTGCTTCATTACAAGCTATAGGTGTTGCTGGAACACACTCCTCTAATAAGTTTTGTACTCCGTCCATATTAGAAAGGTTCACTACAAATTGATTTGAACAATTACCATCTGTTGTATTGTTAAAGTCAATGGTCAATGAGCCTGCGGCGATGTCCTCTGCCGATACAGCTAGGTAAAAAATAAACCCATCAATAGTGCCTGTAGGATTTTCGCTAGGTGGCTGAGTAGAAGAATAGAAATCGGTTGAAAGAGTTGAACTGGATGTTGCTGTTCCTACTTGAGTTGCTGGATCCTCAGGTTCACCATCGAAATTAATTACGACAGGTATAAATCCAATAGGTGGATCCTGCGCTGTACCGCTACCCAAAAGTGGTGATGATGAGCAGTACAATATTGGCAATGGTGAGTTTGCAATCAAATTATTAGGAAGATCTACACTCAAAAATCTTATTGTAGAATTACATGGACAATCGCCAGGACAAGTAGTATAGGTTTCGGAGCCCTCACATACCCCATTGTCACATTCTTGGCCTCCCGAAATTACTTCAATGCAAAAATCACCGATTGAGTTGGGGTCATTCCATGTGTCAACTAATATATAGTAAGCTTCACCACCCACTAAAGTAACATTTACAGAAGAGGTATAGTTCGAGCCAGTTAGATCATCATTGCATCCATTCGCAATGAATGAAGATGACAATGTGCTTGTTTCTGGCATGCCTAGATAGATGGCAATTTGCGTATCAGGTTGTGGCAATGTAGCTGGAGGTGTAAGACAAGACCCATTCGTACTAATGGTAAAATCTCCTGAATTCAAAGGAGTGAATACGAACCAGCCCGTATTTTCAAACGTGCCTCCATTATTAGTTTCAGACCAACATATAGGAGCTGTATCCTCCCCTTCTCCCACAGTAAAACCTGTGATAGAATAAGGTCCTCCAGATTGAGTTCCCCCAGCAAATAGGCTTGAAATGTCCTCCGCTGTGCCGATCTCGTCCGATTGGCAAAACACTTGGCTTTTATTCATAAAAACCAATGCAAATAATAACAAGTAAAAATTATATTTCATATAAAAATGTTTTTCAATTGGATTATGGGCCAAGCTTGACCCATCTAACAAATTAAGCCGTGCAAATAAACGAAAATTTTATTCCTAAATTAAATAGTTATTTTCCAATATTGCAGGAATGCTCGTTCAAAATTATAAATTTTTTCCCATTACTCCCTTTCAGTTGGCTCAAGAATGCTAATATATAAGGAAATATTACAACAATCCTCTTATCATGTATCTGGGTTCACATATTCTAAAACAACCTATAACTAATTTAGCTAACAACTTATATATGTTTAATAAAAGTTGGCATAAGCAGTTGTCTTCAAAATAGTTCAAATCCATAAACGGAGGATTAATGCATATTAGCGAACACCACCAAAAATACTGATTAATTGTTAAACTATGATCACCTGTGATATTGACTAGTAAGGCAACACCGTGATTCGCTGTTCGCGATAAGGATGCGGAATGGTTTAGTCTTGTTCGCTGACTCCCTGCACTAGTGTATTAGACTAGGCTTATGTAATTATTTTATCTTAGTGTATGTATCGATAGTATAAGGAGGAAGGCAGTGGACAAGACCGAAAACAAATCGAGCATGCGAGGATTCTGGCTGCCATTGAAAAAAAATAAATGCCAGAAAGTGTAGCCTGGAGCAGCCTGGGCCGGAGGCATCGCCATAATTAAACAATTTGAAGTTATAGAACTTGCCCTAGTATTATAATTTCCACCGAACAATCCATCAAATTATAAACAATAGAAACAATGACTTGCAAAATGGAATTAGTAGTCGATGTGCGTTATGCTGAATTCCTGTACAAAAGCACGCATCGCGTTTACATTTCTTGTCACTAAAAATATCTAGGAAACAATGTAAAATTTAGCTGATTGATGGGCACCCTTAATAGGGCTGCACAATACAGAAAAAGTCCGTTTTGGTTATTGAATCAAGACTAACTGGACAAATTGCCTTGGAGAATTATTGCACCTTATACCCATATTTTCAATTGAACAACATTTGATTTCTTTGCCAATATAGGGCTTGCTATATAACTCATAAGTATGTGATGTTGGCGATGCCTGCGGCCCGGGCTATTTGCTACAAGTCCTCGCTCGTGCCTCGCTGTGGGCTTTTCGCGTCTATCCCTATCGCGAATACAACTTGAAGAAGCAATGTATAAGTGATAAAATTTTATAATTAAAACACAAGCTTTTTTATGGAAACCCATAAAATTGTGTGAATATCCATTGCACTAATAATATCTAAATCCTATAACATTAATAGATTTCAGGGTTATTTAGCAAGCCCTAATATATTTATTCATAATTTAGAATAAGTAACAATTTGCCATTCTCTTAGACTGTACCTAATCACAAATTTGGTGATAAAAATTGGCCATTTCTACTAAGGGGCTAATTAAAGATTATCGGTTATCTTTGTGTTAATATTAACCCTTAGTTCAATAAATATGAGATTTTTTCTCCTAATTTTTGTTTCCCTCCTTTCCATTGGCAATACCCTAATTGCTCAAATAAGTCATGGAGGCACCCCCTATTCTTTTACGCACAACGGGCTGTCATTTGACATCCCAACTGTCCAAACCCCAACAGTAGATGTTGCTGAAGAGCATAGTATTGATGAGCAATATTATATGGAAAAAGGGCGATCTATAAGATTCGGAAAAGAATTTGAGGTTTCTTATAATATGTACGAGGATGGATTATGGGAAAATCTTCCGAATGGTGATCGCTTATGGCGTATAAAAATTGTAAGTCCTAATGCCATCTCTCTCAATTTTATCTTTGGTCAATTTTATATGCCAGCGCATAGCAGGCTTTACATATACAGTGAAGATCACAGTGCTATATTAGGAGCATTTAATGGCGCTAACAATACTCCGCATAATTCCCTCGGCACTACCCTACTTAAGGGTGATGTGGCCATTATAGAATACTATGAGCCCGCATCAGCCATCGCACAGGGGATGCTGGAAATCAATACCATTGTACACGGTTATCGCGATCCATTTGGACTAAACGATAAGCGTGGATATGGAGATTCAGGGTCTTGCAATGTTAATATCAACTGTCCAGCGGGGCAAGATTGGCAAGTCGAAAAACAAGCAGTAGCGAAAATAATAAATGGTGGGTTTGACCATTGTACTGGCACCTTACTCAACAATGTGCTTCAAGACAAGACACCCTATTTTCTCACTGCGGAACATTGTCTTACGAACTCACCTAATAACTGGGTATTCCTATTCAACTACGAAAGCCATAGTTGTATAAATCAAAATGGTCCAACGAATCAAACAATTTCAGGATGTACACAAAAAGCGGTTGGATCCAACTCAGACTTTACCCTGTTACTATTGAACAATCAACCGCCTAATACTTATAATGCCTATTATGCTGGTTGGGATGCTAATAATGTCACTCCTACTTCTGGGGTGGGTATTTCACATCCATCGGGCGATATTAAAAAAATTGCAGTGGATGAAGATGCCTTACAGAGTACCAGTGGTTTCGGTGGAGTCCCCAATACACATTGGCGTGTAATTACTTATGATCTCGGAATGACTGAAGGTGGATCATCTGGTTGTGGCTTATGGAACCAAGACCACAGGATAGTAGGCGATCTTACGGGTGGATCGGCCTTATGTTCTAATCCTACAGGTGATGATATATATGGAAAATTTAGTTACTCATGGAATACTGGCAGCTCAGCTTCCGCTCGATTAAAGGATTGGCTCGACCCCAACAATTCAGGTGCCCTAGTACTAGACGGATTAGGTAATTGTGTAGCTAGTGCTGAATCTTTAGATGTACAGGCAGAGAGTGTTACTATACCTGCAGGCACTGAATGCAATGCGCTTATTTCTCCGAGCCTATCCTTAACAAATATAGGTCAATCCACAGTTAATGAAGTTGTGCTAACCTGTTCCTATGATGGTGGTGCGGATCAACTTGTAGATTGGCAAGGTGAAGCTGGAGCATGTAGCTCAGCGACCATCTCACTTCCACAAATAATTGGAGCTGAAGGCGATCATACCTATACAGTATGTATCCTCACTGCTAATAGTCAGTTTGAAAACAACCAGACTAATAATTGCATTACCAAGGAATTTACTTGCGACAATATTCCGCTCACCGCAGCATTTACAAGTAATATTACTTCGGTTTGTATAGGTGAGCCAGTAACCTATAGTGGGACTGCTACGGGTGGCAGTGGCGCTACTACATGGAACTGGACATTTGAAGGTGGCACCCCACCTACGAGTACTGAACAGAATCCCTCAGTAGTCTATAACGACAATGGATTTTATGATGTAAGTCTTACAGTTGTAAATGGTGGCGAATCGGATTCCCATACCAATGCTAATTTCATTCATGTATTCAACAATCCTACCCTCACCGTACAAACAACAGCCACGTCAAGTAACCAAGGTACTGCCACAGCCACCGCATTTAATGGACAAGGACCATATACTTATAGTTTTAACAATGGCGCATTTAGTAGCTCTAATCAAATGCAATTAGCTTATGGTACCCACACCGTAACTGCTATGGATGCGAATGGGTGCACATCTGTAGAAAATTTCAATCTAGGAATAACTGGAATCGAAGATTTAAAAGCTGGCGATATAAGACTCTTCCCAAATCCAGCATCTGATTATTTTTATATCATAAATCCCAATAATGAAATTTATGATAAAATCGAATTATACAATATAAGTGGACAATTGATAGTCTCATCCACTTCTATTAATACAAAGATTGACCTACCTCAAACTATTGGAACAGGTATCTATTTTATTAAAATATATCAAGAAGAAAAAGTCATTGGTTCAAAACTTAATGTAATCCGGTAGAATTTTCAGGTCAATCAATGGATCATGATACAAAGGCGAGGCTCAGGCTTCGCTTTTTTTTTACGTTATAATTGATCATACAACTAACACAATACATCTAAATTAATTAAGGAAACTCCCACCCGTTAATTTCACAAAGTTTAATATAAAATTTTATAGTTTTTTTATTTTTAGTAGGAGAATAATGATTCACATTCAGTAAAAAAAATTACCTTTACCACTCAATCTCTTTTGTTTATGAAAAAAATTTATCTTTACTTTCTATTAGCATTTGCCCCTATCGTTGTGGCTACTGCGCAATCCGAGTGTTTTGAGGAACCACCTACTGCTGACATGAGCCCATCTGGCTTAGCTAATTCAGGATTGATATTTGATGGCGACCAAGCGAGTGCAAGTTGTGCGAGTCCTCAAATTACATTGCCTATACCTAACCTTGACCCTGACACGCCAGATTATGGCTACGCATTTGAAGTACATACCCCTAATAATGATACCGTGCTTTATGTATCTAACAATAACATGATCGATATAATGAATCCAAATGGTGATGGAGTTCAAATGGTTAGTGGCACTGTGAATGTAACCGCCATCTCTTTTGACCTAGCCGCTATCAACGCCTTATTGTCCGTCGTATCGAATCCTGCCACATGTGCTGCATTAGAAGGAGCTGGCACATTGCCTCCAGGTTCTTGTGACATCATTATTCCATTAGGTACAATTGATGACCTAGGTGAGATGATTGATGTAGCAGGTGCATTTGGTACTACCGTTAATAGTGTGACAACTGCCTTAGATGCATTAGCTTCCGTAGGTGCAGCAGTTCCAGACGCTTTTGGTATGATATGTTATGGAGTGAGCGGATGGACTGAAACCGAAACACTTTCCACTACTGAAAATATTGCTGAACTATGGTCAGGCCCTATCCTCTCTTTTACTAAAGATTGTACTAGTGGAATTAATTCCCCATCATGGGCTTCTGAAGTTTCATTGTTGCCAAATCCAGCAAGTGATGTATTAAATGTAACATTCCAAGTGCCTGTTGCGAATGTACATTTCTCAATCTATGATTTAAGTGGCAAATTATTATCTCAAAATATTGATTCAAATAATATTTCAATCGCTCACTTGAATACTGGCACTTACTTACTGAGAATTGATTCTGAAGGCTATAGCTCCTATAAAAAGTTTGTAAAAAAATAGGACGATCTCATAGCTATTCCAGCTAATAAATTAAAAAAGGCATTGACTGATTAGTTAATGCCTTTTTTTTGTTATACTACATCACCGTTCTACGACTAAGGGATAACTTCTCTGATAAAGGGCTTGCTCATAGCTAAAAAGTAATGGGATTTGTGCGATGCCTTACAGGCCCGGGCTGCTCTAGGCTACACTTTCTGGCATTTATTTTTTACAGTGGCCGCCAGAATCTTCGCAAGCTCGATGAGTTTTCGGTCTTGAAGACCGACACTCTCATTACACTATCCATATAGATCAATACAGTGCAATTGCAACTTCGGTATCAAATACCTTAGTAATGAGCGTCAGCCTACAAGACTAAACCATTCCGCATCCTAATGACAGAGCCCAAAAAACACCAATAACTGTCCCACATGGTGGAGAAAAACTGAATAGGTTTTTGGGGGGGACTTGCCTATCGCGAATACAATAATACGAGCTGTACAAGAAAAGGCTCATTCTTTTTTGCCGCACAGGACCCCATAACTCAATATATTATTATGTCAATCCATCCAATACGAGCAGAATATAGGATACAAGCTTTTTTACAATGATCCGCGATTTCGGCATTGTGCTTGGTCACTTATAGTGATTCAAATCCTATGTATCAAGGGATTTATAGATTTTTGAGCAAGCCCTATGATCGATACCGACTAATCGCAATCGCTCACTCCTTATGTTTCGGCACTACGTATTTATTTGCATAAATTTATAGCTGCATAACAAGATGTCGATCCTACTAAAATCAATTGACTTATATTGCATTATCGCTGAACCAAACCATTTGCTTAATCTATTGTAATTTTACGGGATGAAATACTTAATTTTTTTACTGATTTTGAGCAGTTCGGTTATATTGGGACAAGAGCAACCTAGTCTAACCCAGCAATTAAAATCACATGTAAAATATTTATCTTCTGACAAACTTGGAGGTAGAGCTACTGGATCGGATGCTGAGTGGTTAGCTGCGCAATATATACGCAAGCAGTTATTAGAAATGGATGTAGCGCCCAAGGGCGATAAACAAGGTTATTTGCAGGAATTTGAATTCCAGTTTGGCAAGCGAATGGGGGCGAGTGATTACATGTATTTAAATGGAGATAAGTTGCTTACCGAAAAGGAATATTATCCCTTATATGCCTCAGGAGCGGGATGGGCTAAGGGTCAGGTGATAGATGTAGGTTACGGGATACAAGCTGTGAGTGATGATTATGATGATTATAAAGACAAGAATGTAAAAGATAAGATTGTGATGATCCGCCTTTCGACACCTGAAGGTGATAATCCGCATGGTAAATTGTTTGCCTATGCATCTATTAGCTCAAAGATAGAAACTGCTGAAAAAAATGGAGCTGCAGCAATTATATTTACGGATCCTGAAGGAAAGACCAATCCACCATCTGACGAGCTTGAAACATCGGGCAAAGAATATAAGATACCAGTAGTATTTCTCACCAATAAAGGCCTCGCACATATAGCTAATAAAAAATCAATAAAGGCAGATATAAAGACTGAATTTTTCAGACTTAAACGCAAGGCCAATAATGTAATCGGCTATATAGACAATCAAGCAAGCTCCACCATCATACTTGGCGCACACTATGACCACCTAGGCAAAGGGGAGTGCGGAGGATCGCTGTACACAGGCACGGATGAAGCAATACACAATGGAGCTGATGACAATGCCAGCGGTGTGGCGATGGTACTCGAATTAATGCGAGAATTAAGAAAAAATGGCCCTAAACATTACAATTATTTAGCTGTGCTATTCAGTGGGGAGGAGTTAGGTCTCTATGGTTCAAACTACTTTAGCAAAAATCCTACAATTGACAAAGGTGCTATGAACTACATGCTCAATTTTGACATGGTAGGAAGGCTACGAGAGCCAGATCATACGCTGGCAATCAATGGTGTGGGAACCTCTCCTTCTTGGTCTGTACTTGATAGTATCGCTACGAATGGGTTAGTACTCAATAAGGGGCAATCAGGCATAGGACCATCAGACCACAGCTCCTTTTATAATATAGAAGTACCGGCCATCCATTTTTTTACTGGTCAGCATGAAGATTACCACAAACCGAGCGATGATGAGCCACTTATTAATTACAAAGGGATGGAACTTATACATGATTATGTGATGACTCTTATCAAAAAGTTAGATTCTACCCCCAAACTCAAGTTCACCGCTACTAAGGAAGAAGAAACTAAGAAAGCAGCAGCATTTAAAGTTACCTTAGGGGTGATGCCTGACTATATGTATCAAGGTGAAGGATTGCGTGTGGATGGGGTCAAGGAAAACAAACCAGGGGCTATCGCTGGATTGCTCAAAGGAGATATTATAACTAAAATGGGAGATACTGTAATTAAAGATATATATGTGTATATGGAGGTGTTAGCAGCGCACAAGATAGGAGATAGCATACAATTAGAAATAAAGCGTGGTGACGAGATAAAAGTATTAGAGGCCAAATTTTTCTAGTCAATTAACCACTTAACACCCATATTTTGAACAAAATATTAGCTATAGAAACGGCCAGCACTTATTGCTCCATAGGATTTTATAATGGTGCGGAATGCAGCTACTTTATCACCGATACTGAGCCTCTCAACCATGCCCAAAAATGTACGAGCCTCATTGAAAAAACACTAAGTGAAAACCAACTAGCTATCCATGATCTTGATGCGATCGCTGTGAGTATAGGACCGGGATCCTATACAGGCTTGAGGATAGGATTAAGTGTGGCCAAAGGGATGGCTTATGGCGCTGACCTTCCCATACTAGGAATCGATACGCTTGAGATAATGGCCAATAAGGCAATGGCTGAAATGAAGAGCAAGCTGCCTGATTATATAGTAAGCATCATTGATGCCAGACGCAATGACATATACTACTCGATATTTAAAAAAAATGGAGATCAGCTTTTGCCTTCTAGTGCATATACCCTAGAACATAATTTTTTAAACACAATTCCCAAGACAGCAAAAATTGTTTTAATCGGGGATGGTGCTCAAAAATCCTTAACTTTTTTAGAAGAATTTAGCAATGTTACGGCGGAAGAAATACTCCCAGAGGCGCAATTTATGGGTCGGATAATTCAAAAAGCATTGAAAAAAAATGAGTATTTGGATTTAGCATACTCCGAACCAAACTATATAAAAGAGGTTTATATTACATCGGGTAAAAGTTGAAAATCTGATTAATATTCCACAAAACAACATTTCTTAAATATTAAATCGAAATACTACATTATATTTGCTAATATTTTAAACTAAACTAATGGTAACAAAAGACTCTATTTCCTTAAATAAAGGAGGAAAAGCTAAGGAGTTGATATTATTAGAATTTGGTAATTTTAGAAAAATAGTATTAGTTCTTCGATCACTTAATCATAAAATTCGCCAAATAATAATAAAGCAGTTAGAAGATGGCAAGTTAATGACCGTCACTGAATTGCATATAAGGATGAGGTTAGATCAATCGATTGTTTCCCAGCACTTAGCCATATTGAGGAGAGCTGGTGTACTCAATGCCGAGAAAAATGGAAAATATATTTATTATTCATTGAATAAAGATCGATTAAATGAGATAAACCTATTGGGTTTAAAACTGATCAATTCCTAAAGCAGCTCAAAATCTTATGTATTAATTCGTAAATACCCAAATTTTATAGTATGATTTCTCACGATCATTTACAAAGCGCGGGTGCATTAATGCGAGCACTAGCCCACCCCCTGAGGCTTGAAATTTTGTTTTTTATTGATCAAGGGAATATGGTGTGTGTGAACAAAATATATAATGCCCTCCAGCTAGAACAGTCAATCACCTCCCAGCATTTAAAAATTTTAAGGAATGCTGAATTAGTCAAAACTAAAAAGGAAGGAAAGTTTGTCTATTATTCCGTAAACTATGATAAGATACGGAAAATTAACAACATAATCAATGAGTTTGTTGAACTGAAACTTGGCAAAGCCAAGTAGCAAAACAGCCAAGTCTCGCTCAA